>JAPTUI010000450.1 GCA_028067895.1 Pseudomonadota bacterium
TGCGCTCGCCTGGGCGCCGGGGGCGGATACGACGCTCGGGGAGAGCTACGTCAACCTCATTCCCACGCCCGAGGGCGGCACGCACGTCAACGGTCTGCGGGCCGGCGTCGCTCAGGCGGTGCGCGAGTTCTGCGAGTTCCGCTCGCTGGTGCCGCGCGGCATCAAGGTGACGCCCGAGGACGTGTGGGACAAGGTCTGTTACGTCCTGTCGGTGAAAATCCGCGAGCCGCAGTTCGCCGGCCAGATGAAGGAGCGGCTCGCCTCGCGCGATGCCGCCGCACTGGTCGAGGGCTTCGCTCGCGACGCGATGGCGCTGTGGCTGAACGGTCACCCGGATGCCGGCGAGCGCATCGCGCAGTTCGCCATTGCCAATGCGCCGGAGCGCGCCCGGGACGCGCAGCGCGTGGTCCGCAAGCGCATCGCGGGCGGGCCGGCGCTGCCGGGCAAGCTCGCCGACTGCGCGAGCCAGGACCCGCGCCGCGGCGAGCTGTTCCTCGTCGAGGGCGATTCGGCCGGCGGCTCGGCCAAGCAGGCGCGCGACAAGGACTTCCAGGCGATCATGCCGCTGCGCGGCAAGATCCTGAACACCTGGGAGCTCGAGTCCGGACAGATCGGCGCATCCCAGGAAGTGCACGACATCAGCGTCGCGCTCGGCGTCGAGCCCGGTGCGCACGACTTGAGTCAGCTGCGCTATCACAAAATCTGCATCCTGGCGGACGCCGACTCGGACGGACAGCACATCGCAACACTGCTCTGTGCGCTGTTCCTGCGCCACTTTCGTCCCCTGGTGGCCAACGGGCACGTGTACGTGGCCATGCCGCCGCTGTACCGCATCGACGCCGGCAAACAGGTCTACTACGCCCTCGATGATGGCGAGCGCGAGCAGGTGCTGCGGCGCATCGCGCAGGAAAATCCCCGCGCCAAGCCGACGGTCACCCGCTTCAAGGGGCTCGGCGAGATGAATCCCTCGCAATTGCGCGAGACCACGATCGATCCGCGCACGCGCCGTCTGGTGCAGCTCACCGTCGATGCCGAGGATGACACCGAACAGCTCATGGACATGCTGCTCGCCAAGAAGCGCGCCGCCGACCGGCGCGAATGGCTCGAGCGCAAGGGCAATCTCGCCGAAGTCCAGGTTTGAGGCCGCGCATGCAAGATCAGGAACTGAATTTCGAAGGCGTCGAGCGCCAGCCGTTGCGCGCGTTCACGGAAAAGGCGTACCTCGATTATTCGATGTACGTGATTCTCGACCGCGCGCTGCCCTCGATTGGCGACGGCCTGAAGCCCGTGCAGCGGCGCATCATCTACGCGATGAGCGAGCTTGGTCTTTCGGCCGCCTCGAAGCACAAGAAGTCCGCCCGCACCGTCGGCGATGTGATCGGCAAGTTCCACCCGCACGGCGACAGCGCCTGCTACGAGGCGATGGTGCTGATGGCTCAGCCGTTCGCCTACCGCTATCCGATCGTCGACGGCCAGGGCAACTGGGGCTCGCAGGACGACCCGAAGTCCTTTGCCGCCATGCGCTACACCGAGGCGAAGCTCACCGCGTACGCTGACGTGCTGCTCGGTGAGTTGGCGCACGGTACGGCGGACTGGACCGCGAACTTCGACGGCACGCTCGAGGAGCCGCTGATCCTGCCGGCGCGCTTGCCGAACCTGCTGCTCAACGGAACTTCCGGCATCGCCGTCGGCATGGCCACGGACATCCCGCCGCACAACCTGCGCGAGGTGGCCGCGGCGTGCGTGCAGCTGCTCGAGGACCCCGAGGCGAGCACCGCGGTTCTGATGAAGCACATCAAGGGCCCGGATCTGCCCACCGGCGCGGAGATCATCTCCCCGCGCGCGGACCTGAAGGCGATCTACGAGAGCGGCACCGGCTCGTTCAAGGCGCGCGCCACCTACCGTGAGGAGGACGGCAACGTGGTGATCACCGCGTTTCCGTACCAGGTGTCTCCGGCACGGGTGCAGGAGCAGATTGCCGAGCAGATGCGCGCCAAGAAGCTGCCGATGCTCGAGGACGTGCGCGATGAGTCCGACCACGAGAATCCGGTGCGGCTCGTGCTGGTGCCGCGTTCGAACCGCGTCGATCTGACCGAGGTCATGAACCACCTGTTCGCGACCACCGATCTGGAGCGCAACTACCGGGTCAATCTCAACATCATCGGGCTGGACGGCCGCCCGCGTGTGCTCGGCCTGAAGGCAATCCTGACCGACTGGCTCACGTTCCGCATCGCCACGGTGCGCCGGCGCCTCGAGCATCGCCTCGAGAAGGTCAGCCGCCGGCTGCACATCCTCGAGGGCCTGCTCGCGGTCTACCTCAATCTCGATGAGGTGATTCGCATCATCCGTCGCGAGGATGAGCCGAAGCCGGTGCTGATGAAGCGCTTCGCGCTCTCCGAGGAGCAGGCCGAGGAGATCCTCAACACCCGGCTGCGCCATCTGGCGCGGCTCGAGGAGATGAAGATCCGCGAGGAGCAGAAAACGCTCGCCGCGGAGCGCAGCGAGATCGAGGCGCTGCTGGCGAGCGAGGCGCGCCTGAAGCGGCTCGTGGCCACTGAGATCCGCGCCGATGCCGACAAGCACGGCGACGAGCGGCGCACGCGCATCATCGAGCGCGAGGCCGCCCAGGCGATCGACGAGACGGCGCTCATCGCGAACGAACCGGTGAGCGTGGTGCTCTCGAGCGGCGGCTGGGTGCGCGCCGCCAAGGGGCAT
>JAPTUI010000544.1:0-1942 GCA_028067895.1 Pseudomonadota bacterium
CGCGCCAAGCCGATCGTGCTCACGGCTGTGGCCGCCATGCTGGGCGCGTTCTTCATCCTGTCCGATCCGATCTTCAACGGACTGGCGATCTCGCTGCTATTTGGCATCTTCGTCTCGACACTGCTGACACTCGTCGTGATTCCCATTCTTTATTACGTCTATCTGAAGCGCAAAGAAGCGCGCGCGGCGCGCGCGAACGCGGCGGGCGCCCCATGAGTGACGGGCGACTCCTCGCGGCGGCGTGGTCAGTCACTCGCGTCGGAGAGTTTCTCCACAGAGGTCTGTCATGGCACACGTAGTCATCATCGGCGCGGGCCTCGGCGGAGTGCCGTGCGCATACCAGATGAAAAAAAGCCTCGGCGCGGCCCACCGTGTCACGCTCATCGGGTCATCGCCGTTCTTCGAGTTCACCCCGTCGAATCCGTGGATCGCGGTGGGGTGGCGCGATCGGGAGCGGACGCGGGTGGCCATGCGCGCACCGCTCGCGGCTCATGGGATCGACTGGTTCGAGCAACCGGTAACGGCGATCGACGCGGAGCGCAACGTCGTGACCTTGAGCGACGGGCACACCGTCGCGTACGACTACTTGGTCATCACCACCGGTCCGCAGCTCGCCTTCGAGGACGTGCCCGGCTCAGGACCGGAGGGGTTCACCGAGTCGGTGTGCACGCAGGCGCACGCGGTACGCGCGTGGGAGAAGTATCAGCAGTTCGTGCAGCAGCCCGGACCGATCGTGATCGGTGCGCTGCCCGGTGCCAGCTGCTTCGGCCCAGCCTACGAGTTCGTCATGATCGTGGATGCCGATTTGCGGCGGCGCAAGCTCCGTGACCGAGTGCCGATCACCTTCGTCACCAGCGAGCCCTACATCGGCCACCTCGGTCTCGGCGGCGTCGGCGACAGCAAGGGACTGTTGGAGGCGGAACTCAGGCAGCGTCACATCAAGTGGATCACCAATGCCAAGGTCAGTCCGGTCAGCGACGGTGCGATGACCGTGCTCGAGCATGACGAGGAGGGAAAAGTTAAGCACGAGCATCAGCTCGCCTTTCGCTTCGCGATGCTGTTGCCGGCCTTCAAGGGCGTGGCGGCCGTGGCGGCCGTGCCGGGTCTGTGCAACCCGCGCGGCTTCGTGCTGATCGACCAAAATCAGCGCTCGCCGAAATATCGCAATATATTCTCCGCCGGCGTGTGCGTGGCCATTGCGCCCGTGGAGCCGACTCCGGTGCCGACCGGCGCGCCGAAGACCGGCTACATGATCGAGTCGATGGTCACGGCGATCTGCGCCAACATCGCCGCGGAGCTCGCCGGCCGGCCGGCCGAAGCGCGCGCCACCTGGAACGCGGTGTGCCTGGCGGACTTCGGTGACACGGGCGCGGCGTTCGTCGCGCTGCCGCAGATCCCGCCGCGCAACGTCACCTGGACAAAGGTGGGCAAGTGGGTGCATTTGGGCAAGATCGCCTTCGAGAAATACTTCCTGCGCAAGGTGCGCAGCGGATCGATCACGCCAGTTTATGAGCGCTACGTACTCAAGGCGCTCGGCATCCACACACTGAAGGACACGCAGTCATGAAGGCACTGCGCGGCGGTCTTGCCGCCGCGGTGCTCGGTGCCGCGGCAGTTCTGTCCGTGGCGGCACGCGCCCAGACGCTCGAGCAGGCATGGCGTCTGGCGGTGGCACACGACCGGTCGCTCGCGGCGGCTGCCGATGACGTGCAGGCGGCGCGCTCTAGTGCGAGGGCCGCCCGCGACGGTCGCTGGCCGAGCATCGAGAGCCAGGCGAGCTACACCCGCTTGGGGCAGACACCGGAGCTGGACCTGGTGACGCCGGTGTCGACTTTCCGATCCGGACCGATCTTCAAGCATGATCAGTACGTCAGTGCATCGGTGCAGGTGCGCGTACCGCTGTACAGCGGCGGGGCGATTCGCAACGGCATCGAGGCGGCGC
>JAPTUI010000544.1:1952-2703 GCA_028067895.1 Pseudomonadota bacterium
TACGGAGCGCGCCGTGAGTGCCGACGTGAAGCTCGAGGTCGCCGAAGCGTATGTGGCGGTGTTGCGCGCCCAAAGTGCGCTCGGTGTGGCACGGTCGAGCGTCGCCAGTCTCGCGGCGCACGTGCGCGATGTACGGGCAAAGTACCAGCGGCAGGTGGTCGCCAAGAGTGATCTGCTCGCCGCGCGCGTAGCGCTGGCGAATGCACGCGAGCAGCAAGTCGCGGCGGGCAATACGCTCGCACTCGCCCAGGCCGCGTACGATCGCCTGCTTGGCGCGCCGCTAGACCGGGTGCCGCACCTGGATCCGAGGCTGCCGGTGTTCACCGTCGACCGTCTGCCGCTTGCGGCACTGCTCGCGCGGGCGCTGCGCTCGCGTCAGGAGCTGCAGGCGCTCGGCGCGCGGGTCGCGGCGCTCGCGGCTCGCGCCCGTGTCGCCAACGCGAGCCGCCTGCCGCATATCGCCGCGATCGGCGGCTACACGCACTTCGACAACCAGATTCTCAATCACCAGAATTTCTCGATGGTTGGAGTGGGATTCACCTGGAAGCTGTTCGACGGCGGCGCGGCGGCGAACAAGGCGGACGCGCTTCGGGCGCGCAGCCGTGCCGAGCGGCAGCGTCTGGCCGACGTGCGCTCGCGGATCGAACTCGCCGTCCGGGCCGCGTGGCTGCAGCTCGCCGCCGCGCGCGCGCGGATCGCGGCGTCGCGGGCCGCGACGGCGCAGGCTGCCGAGAACCTGCGCATCTCGCGC
>JAPTUI010000512.1 GCA_028067895.1 Pseudomonadota bacterium
TCGCGCGCCGAGGCGGTGTTGATGGCCTCAAGTGGCAGGGCGACCTCGATGAGCTTCTTGCCTGTCACAGCATCATTTCCTCGCCGCCCCGCCAGAGTTCGCGCGCAGGTACGAGCGCCAAAAGCGACCCATCAGCCATAGGACTCCCGTAGCCGCCCTTGGATTCGAACGGTACACTCTCCTGCGGATTGCCAGCCAGCAAATCCGGGTGATCGAGGACGCCGCTAGTGTCGCGAAGCGACCGCTTGAGCACCTCGACTACGCTGGTTCGCAACCCAGCAACAGGAACGCGCAACTCAGGATCGCGTAGCATTAACACCTCTGGAGACAGCCAAGGATCAACCGTAATCCAAGGCACGAGCGGTGTGATTGCGTAGTCCACTCCTTTCAAGGCAATCACCTTGAGTCTCGCTTGCTCCCCCTTCGCTCCAACCCGACCGCGGCGAACGTCCGACGCTGCCTCGTGGAGTCCCATCGCATCGAGCCAAGCCGCGTAGTTCTGACGAACAACCCAGTCTGGCGGTAGCCGGTCAGATTGAACATTGCCATTGGATTCTGGATCGAGGAACGAGACGAGCGACGGTTCGTTCGACTTATCGCCAGCTTCGCGAAGGAACGAGCCGACGACGAATGACTTGGTGGCGCCATGTGGTGCAACTCCGGTCACCTGGACCAAGCCCTCGTTGAGCACTCCCTTGATGTTGTGTCGATCGTCTCGCCTGACGAAGGAGCCCTTGGACTCCACCAACGCACGATGTCCACTCGGACCTGACGATTCCACGATGAAATCTGGACGCGGCCCGGATGGTGGTCGCGGGTATTGTCCAACAAATCTGAAACCCATCTGCTCCATCAGCAAGAGCGCGAGCCCCTGCCCGACACGCCCCGACAGACTACTGCCCGTGAAATCCGCATATGCCTGCGAGATGCCATCGAAGAGCCGCAGGTTGTCTTCGCGCCAGTCGAACGTCGGCAGGTGTTCCATGAGGAAGGCGAGGCCCGCGAGCCACTCAAACGGCAACCGACGGACGCGATCCGCTTTGATAACTGCATGCGCGAGTTGCAGGCCGGTGAGCATGAGCGAAGATGGCCCCGTCGACGCGCTCGGACACAACGGGTCGGAGGTGAACCCACGCGCTTGATCGAAAGGGCGGATCTTCCCCTTGCGATTGGCCACATTCGTCCGATCGAGTTCAAAGACGGGGAGACTCGCGTGGGCCGTGAATGCCCGAATGGCTGAGAGAGTAGGCTGAACCCAGAGCGTATTCACTGCGGGTTCTCTGCCCGCGCGAGGAGGTCAGCGAAATCGTAGTTGACGCTGCTCGCACCGAAGTCGGGCTCGCGATGGAACGGTCGGCGCACGTAGTGCACGCGGTGGGCGTCACCGTCCAGGAACTCGACGATGGCGAGGATAAAGTCGCCGGGCTTATTGAGCGAGTACAGGACCTCGTTCTTCGTGACGGTGATCGTGGCAGCGCCGCTTACGCGTCCCTTCACCTCGAGGAAGCGCAGCCGCCCCGTGCCGGGCACGCAACTCTCGATGTCGTAGCCGAGTTTTTCGAACTCGCGGTCCGTCGGCTCGAAGCCAAGCCGACGTTCGGTTTCCATCACGATGGCGCGGGCGCGTGCCGCTGCGGCCTGAGTGTCGGCCGGGGTGGTCGCTTGCGGCGCGGGCCGTCCGGTCATTGCGGCGAGGAGCCCGATCGGTACCACCACCATCCCACCGAGGACCGCTGGCGGCAGCGTCGAGAGCTGCGCTTCGGCGTCCAGCTCTGTGAGGCGCTTCTCGAGGCGCCCTTGTAACTCGTCGGCGCGGCGGCGCGCCTCCTGGGAGTTGAGCCGAGCGCCAGCTTTGCCCGCCTGCTCCTGGAGCTTCAACTGCTCGGCGCGATGGTCCCAGTAGGTGATCTCTTTGGTGAGGCGGTCCTTGACCGCGGCGCGGGTCTTCTCAATCCAACCGAGGCGGCGGTCACGCACTTCGGTCACGTGATCGGGGACTACGTGGGCGATCGCGTAGCTGAGTGCCTGCTTCTCGAGATCGCGGGTGACCCATGTGCACTCTGAGCGTGCCAGCAGGTCGTTCACGGAGGGTTCGCCCGCGGCGAGCGGCCGGTAATCAAGATAGGGCGCATAGTGTAGGTGGCGCGCGTTGCCCGCGGCGTCGATTTCGATGTAGAGCATGCGCCGGCTGATCGTGCGCCGCTCGCCGGAGGGAAGCAGTCGCGCGTCCTGGATGGCGTGTTCCAAGTAAAGTAACACGCGAGGATTCGTGCCGAAATCGCGCTCGTCCACCAACACGGTGCCCTGCCGCAGGAGGTCGCGGTGCCGCTCGAGTGCGAGATCGAGGACCGCGTCGAGCAGCGGATGCCCAGGGCAGACAAAGGCCGCAAGGGGCTGTCCGGGCGGGGTCAAGAGGTCCTTCTCGAATGCGATGCGCTCATAGCGCTGCAGGACGGGATCGCCAGTGCCAATCGCGCGGTCGCGGTTGCGCACCGGTGCGGGCACGTGGGTGACCTCGTACCGCCGCGGCTCGCGCTGCCGCGCGTTGCCGCCGAGGCGCTGGAATGCCTCGAGAAAGAACGACTCGACGTAGTGTGGCTGCAGACGGCGGGCCTCGGCTCGCTCCATGTCCTCACGAACGCGCTGCACCTTGCTGGTGTCGAGCGACTCGTGGATGAGGACCTTCTCGTCGAGGAGG
>JAPTUI010000312.1 GCA_028067895.1 Pseudomonadota bacterium
CATCTCCAACCGCACGGTGCAAAAGCACATCGCGCGCGCGACGATTCTCCTCGGACTGCGCAAAACCCCCTCTCGATTCTGATGATTGCCGCACCAGTCGGTATAAGAAGTATTGTGACGGCCGCCGAGACGTCACTGCGCGTTCATCGAATGGTGGTGGGAGCTCCGTCGGCAGCATCGGGGAGGTCGGAACAAGTAAGATACAAGCGCTTACCAGACGCTGGCGACGCGTCGAGGCTCAGATGCACTCGTTTCACGCAAGTGCTCGCGTCCGGAGAACATATCGTCGGCTGGATCTGCCCCACCCTTTCTACCAGTCCGGACTCTCGCGACGGGCAGATATCCCCGCGCCCGAGTGGCGGGACGCATACGCGTAGGCTCCCGACGACTACGCCGACGCCATGGCGGCCGTCTTACGGGATATGCATCGAGCGCCATCCTTGGGCAGTGTTTTGCCGTCCGGATGCGAAGCGCAGCGGTACTCGCCTGCATGCTCTGGGATTCCGACGACACAATCCCGTAGAATCCATCGCGGCACGAGTCGGACCCTCGCAGGAGACTTTCATGGGGGCAATCTACGTTCTCTGGCTGCGCGAGCTGAAGCGCTATTTCCGCTCGAAAGCGCAACTGGCCGCTTCGCTCGGTCAGCCGCTACTGTATCTGCTTGCCCTCGGCTACGGACTCTCGCCGGTCTTCCGTCGCAGCGGCGAGGGCAGCTACCTGGAATTCATCGCGCCCGGCGTGATCGCGATGACCGTGCTCTTCTCCTCGCTCTTCTCGGGCATTCAGCTCATCTGGGACCGCCAGTTCGGTTTTCTGAAGGAGACGCTGGTCGCCCCCGTCCCGCGCCTGCAGATCATGATCGGCCGCACCTGCGGCGCAGCGACCACCTCGATGATCCAGGGGTTGCTCGTGGCGGTGGTCAGCGTGATCGCCGGATTCCGCCCGGTGGGTGGCCCCGGCATCGCGCTCGGGCTGCTGTTCCTGGCGCTCATCGCCATCGTCTTCACCGCAGTCGGCACCACGGTCGGCTCCACCCTGAAGGATATGCAGGGCTTTCAGATGATCATGAACTTCCTGGTGCTGCCGATCTTCTTCCTCTCCGGAGCGCTCTACCCGCTCACTCATCTGCCGGCGTTTCTCACCGCCCTCACCACGATCGATCCGCTCACGTACGGCGTCGACGGACTGCGGGGCGCGCTGATCGGCCGCATGCACTTCAGCGTGCCCATCGATCTGATCGTCATGGCAGTGCTCGCAATGGCCGTCACCGCCCTCGGCGCGTGGCGTTTCTCGCGGATCGAGGTCTGAGGTGCCAGCCGTTCCTTTCAGGAGCGCCGCGAACGTTTCAGTGCGACCTTATTGTGAAGGTATAGCTTCAGTTACGGCCTTGCGGATTTTTACCGGCTCCACGTTGCAGGGCGCACCCGCCGCAGCGTGCATTTCTGGCGAAACTCGCAACCTAATCGCGTAGCCTTTTGCCGCGCGGCGTCGTACGCTCTCCGTGTCGGGAACTTGGAGGATCTACTACGAACACGCAACAACAATCATACGTGCTTGATCTCCCGGACTGGGAGCTCCCGCACCTGGACGACCTGGAATGGACGCTGGTCGAGGCATTGGTCACCGAGGTACGTCTCAAGGGAACCGGCTCGGACTCCCTCGAAGACGCCTTGCACGATGTGCTCCATGAGCGCCTGCTCGGACTGGTCGAACGCGGGGTGAACGAGACAATCGAGTATTGGCTGAAGGGTCTCGGCGACGGCAATGATGGCCGGTGGCCGGAGTTGTGTGTCGAGCTGCCATACCTCGAGCACGGCGAAGCGACCGAACCGCTCACACTCTCCTACCGTGTCGAGAACGCCGATGGCACGCGCATGGAACTGAACCGCACCACGCTCGATGCGGTGATCGTGCGCCTCCTGGAGGATGCCGATCCCGTCGCGCGGCGTTCGGACCGCGCCAAAGTGATGGCTGCACAATTGCGTCAGCTCGCGCAGAAGCTCGAGGAGCTTTAGCCCCGGGGGAACCGCGCGAGACGCCGCCACGGTGGGCGGCGTCTCGCGGCGCATGCCCAAGCACGGTGCGACTCGACCCGACCGCAGCCCCGTCGATTCAGAACGAATAGCCGACCGAGAGCACCACCGCATTCGGCCAGAAATGCACCTCCGAGGAGCGCAAGACACCGGCGGTATCGGTAGTCAGGCGGCTGTTCACCTGGGCGACGGAGTAAGAGGCGACCAGATGCCAGCGCGCATTCAGGTGATAGAGAACACCCGCCGTGACGGCCGGTCCCACCGATGAAGGCAGCGAAATGGAGGTCGGGCCACCGCTCACGGCCGCACCCGCCGCCGTGACCTGCCGATCGTAGAAGTTCGTGTAGTTCACACCGATGCCGATGAAGGGCCGCCACTTCGCGCGCGGGCCGAAGAAGCTGTACTCGAACAGTGCCGTCGGCGAGAGCCAGCGGACGCTCGCGATCTGCTTGCCATTGTAGGGTATGGACCCGACCGTCGCCGGCCCCACCCCTTGGGCATAGGTGAGCGGCGGCCAGCCGAGGGCGACCTCAATCTGAAAGTGCCGCGAGAGCTGACGCACATAGGCGAGATACAGCGTCGTCGTGCTCTGAATCCTGGTGTTCAGACCTCCGACCGTGAAAGGCCCGGTAATCTCCGAGGCCGTCGAGTCGAAGTGCAG
>JAPTUI010000484.1 GCA_028067895.1 Pseudomonadota bacterium
GCAGGAACACCGAGGCCGCGCCCGGACCGCCGTTGAAGATGAACATGACCGGTCGCGTCGCCGGATTCTTCACGCCACGCGCGATGTAGCTCACGCTATAGAGGTGCGCGGCCGGAATCTTACCCGGATCCTCGATGATGGTCTCGGCCACGACAGCCGTGTAGCGCAGGCGGTGTCCCTCGAAGACGCCGCTGTGCTCGGTCGTGAACACATGCGGACCCGTGACACCGGTCATGACGAGCGGCGCGAGCGGCGGCGGCGGGAACAGCTCCGCGACCGTCGATGCGCCGGCCGGCGCCATCGCACCCGCAGCGAGCAGGGTTACAGCGACGTGGAGTGATCTGCGTACTGTCATGGCGGCCACCGGTCTCAACGAGCCCGCTCAAGAAGCGAGAACACGTCGTGTGTCAGCTCGGCACGGATCGTCGGGTTTCCAAGGTACATCTCATGGCCTCCGGCATAACACCTGAATGTGATCACCCGGCGCAGCCGGGGCGGCAGCGCCGCCTCCGTCGCCTGCCCGCGGGCGCACTGGTCGTAGGGGTCGTACATGCCGACGGCGACCAGAACCTTCATGCGAGGGTTGAGCGCGATCGCCGCGCCCGTGCCCGGCAGTGGCGGGCCGAGCTGCGGCGGCCCTGAGCCGGAATCGACGGCGGCCTGGATGGCCGCCCGCGTTTCGGCGGGCGTGACGGGGCCCGTGGCGTAATTCCAGATCTCGCCCAGGCTCTTCGGATAGACCCCGTTGGGCGCGAAGCCCTGTGTCATCCTTTGGAGCCCGAGGTACGGAAGATCGCTGCGATAGCCGAGCCCCTCGCGCAGGTAATCAATGATCGTCGAATACCCGGCGCGGCTCGGCGGACTCGTCCGCCGTCCATCGAGCAGGTAGAGCACCTTGCCCTCGCTGCGAAGCAGCTCGGTGCGGAACTGATGCGGCGTGATGACGAGCGTATACCGGTCGATCAGCTTCGGTGCGATCCCGGTGAAGCGCGCAAGCTGATCGATGATGCGGTTGCGCTCGGCGGCGCTCAGCGTCCCGAGGTGCGCGAGCGCGGGCGCGTAGGTCTGCCGCACCCAGTTCTCGGCCCGGCGGCGCAGAGCGGCCACGTTGTCACCAAGCGCCGGATCGCTTCGATGCCAGTAAAGCGCCGTGCTCGCCATGTCCACGACGTCGAGCGCCTTACGCAGGGTCCGGGAGCCGTAGTGCTTGGCGAGTCCGAAGCCGCCGGAGATGAGCACCAGACCGTTGACCCGGATTCCGCGCTTCTCGAGCGCATACGCCACATGCGCGGTGCGACCGGCACCCCAGCTCTCGCCGACGAGGAACACCGGCGCGCCGACGTCATCGTGCAGAATCAGCCAGCAACGCACGAATTCCGCGACCGAGGCGACATCCCCGAGCGTGCCGGCGAATTCCTTCAGATATTTCCGCCGGGCGGGACGGCTGAAACCGGTGCCGATCGGGTCCACCATGACGAGGTCCGCCTTGGCGAGCCAGGTGTTCGGATTGTCGACGAGGCGCGTGCCCTCGAGGAGCTTCGGTCCGGCGAGGTCGAAGTTTACCCAGGTCGAGGGCGCGCCCGGCCCGCCGTTCCAGAGAAACATGACCGGGCGCCGGCGGGTTCCGCCTGACCGCAACCGGTACGCCGTGTAGAAAATGTAGCCGCGCGGGTTGCCCGTCTCGACATCGCGGATGGCGATGCGGCCCGCTTCGGCGGTGTACGTCACCTCCTTGCCACCGATGAGCGCGCGATGATGCGTAATGACCGGTGCGCGACCCGCGGGTCCGGCGGACGCTACCGCGACACCACAGAGCTGCGCGGTCGCCGCCAGCACGCAAAGTGCACGCCGTGCCGTCGGCAGCGTCGACCTCCTCTCACGAGCGGGCATTATAGAGCGCCTCCACGTCATGCATGAACGCCAGCGCGCTCTTCGGCCGGCTGTAGAACTCGTGTCCCCCGGGATAGATCTCGAGCTTGAGGCGGTCGCCTTTCACGGCCGGTGGAATCTGATCCGCCGCGAGACGCGACATCATGAACGGGCACGAGAGATCCGTGTATCCGTTCGCAATCATGACCTGAAGATGTGGATCGAGCGCGAGCGAGCGACCGATGTCCCCGTACGATTCGGTCACGGCCGGCTGCGCGGTCGCGGGCAGGCGCGGTCCATACCGCCAATGCGCCGAGACTTCGGGGTTGTAGTTCCAATACTGCTCGGGCGGCGTCCAGCCGAGGATACGGCTCAGGAAGTCGGTCATCGCCGCGCCTTCCATGGAAAGCTGCGAGATGACCATGTCTTCGCCCCTCGGCCTGTCCGACCATGGGTACGGGTCCGGCGAGGTCCAGTCGATGTCGTACCGGCTGCCGATCCTCCCCTGGCTGCGAAAGACATCACGGAGAAAGACGCTCTGCGACAGACGGCCGCCGAGCTTGCGAACGGTTGTTTCCGGTACTCCCGTGTAGTGCGCGACGCGCTTCACCATGTGCGCGAAACCGGCGGGGTTCGACGTCCCTTGCAGCAGTGCGGTGATATAGGGCCCGATGGCGTACCGTTCCACGCCACGCATGAGTTGCGGCGTGAGTGTCTTGCCTTCGCGCTCGTACCGCGCTGCGGCCATCGATGGCAGGTCTATCACATAGGACATCGGCGAGAGGGTCTCGATATGCACCCCGGTCGGCGTCAAGACGCTC
>JAPTUI010000515.1 GCA_028067895.1 Pseudomonadota bacterium
CCAGTCGAGCGACAATCGGGCGTCGGCGGATTTCATGACCAACCCGAAGATGCAGCTGCTCGCCGGGGATCTGGTCACGCACGAGTTCTCGCACTCGTGGAACGGCAAGTACCGCCGGCCGTGGGATCTGACGACGGACAACTACCAGATCCCGCAGCGCACCGATCTGCTCTGGGTGTACGAGGGGATGAATCAGTACCTGGGCGATCTGCTCTCGTTTCGCGCCGGGATCCGCAAGCCGAGCGAGTACCCGCAGTACCTGGCGATGATCTACTCCTCGATGGCGAACGAGCCGGGGCGCAAGACCGAGCCGCTGATCGATCTCACGACCGCGGCCCCGTTTCTGTACGAGGCGAGCGGCCAGTATCCCTCGATCCGGCGCACCGCCGGGGACTTCTACACCGAAGGCGAGCTGCTGTGGCTGGATGTCGATACCATCATCCGCACTCAGTCGCACGGCAAGAAGTCGCTCGATACGTTCCTGCACCTGTACTCGCAGCCGAAGTTCACCGGGCCGATCACCAAGACCTACACCCGGGCGGACATCGAGAAGCTGCTGAACGAGGTGGTGCCCTACAACTGGCACGCGTTCTTCCAGCGGCACGTGTACGAGGTGGCGAAGCTGCCGCCGACCGGGGAGCTGAAGCGCTCGGGCTGGAAGCTCGTGTACACGGCGAAGCCCAATCCGTTCATCGCCGCGCGTGAGCAGATGTTCGGCATGAACTACCAGTGGCTGAGCTACGGGTTCAACATCGGCAAGAGCGGCGCGCTGCTCGATGTGCGCGAGGGCTCGCCGGCCTGGCAGGCCGGGATGGCGCCGGGGATGAAGATCGAGTCGGTGGATGGGCAGCGCTACAGCCCGGCCGTACTGAAGTACGTGATGGGGCAGGCCGAGCGCACCCACCAGCCGACGAGCTTCATCGTCTCGAAGGACGGGTGGTTCCACACCATCGAGGTGAGCTACTTCGGTGGAGCGCGCTACCCGCACCTGGTGCGTATTCCGGGCACGCCGAACCTGCTGGCGAAGATCATGGCGCCGCACGCCAAGCACTGAGCGGCGCATCGTGACCGGCAGGGCCCGGACCGCGAGGTCCGGGCCCTGCCGCGTTCTGCGGGCTGGCGCGCCTGAGAGCAGCGCGTGGGGGGAGGCTTGAGCTTGCGGGGCGGCCGCGCGAGACTGTGGCCCGGGCGCCGCACGGCGCTGCGTGGAATCCTCGCCGCATGCTCCAAGCCCGCATTCACTATTATCTCGACATCATCTTCGTGGTGGTCGCAGCCCTGCTGCCGATCATCAATCCGTTCGGTGGAGCACCGATCTTCCTCGCCATGACCTCGGGACTGAGCTCCCCGGAGCGGGCGCGGGCGGCGAAGCTCGTTGCGTTCAACAGCTTCGTGCTGCTCGTCGCCTCGATCCTGATCGGCGCTTACGTGCTCGATTTCTTCGGGGTGTCGATCCCTGCGGTGCAGGTGGCAGGCGGCTTCGTCGTGTGTGCGTTCGCCTGGTCGCTCCTGCACGGCCCGATTACCCAGGCGGACGGTGCGGCCAACGGCACGGCGACTCGCGACAGCGTCACGCAGGGCGCCTTTTATCCGATCACCATGCCGCTCACCGTCGGACCCGGGGCGATTTCGGTGGCCGTGACCCTCGGGGCGAATCCGCCGCGGGGTCTGCGCGCGCTGCTGCCGACCACGGTGGCGCATCTGATCGGCGTACTGATCACGTGCGTGATCATTTACCTGTGCTACCGGTACGCCGATTCGCTGGTGCGCCGCCTGGGCAAGACGGGCACCAACATCATGATCCGGCTCACCGCGTTCATTCTGCTCGCGATCGGCGCGCAGATCATCTGGAATGGGGCGCACACCCTGCTCTTGAGCCTAGTGGCGCGCTGAGCGCTCGCGCGCGCTGCGCTCAGCGCGGCGTCTCGAGCCGCGGCGCTGCGTCCGGCTCTGGATCGATCACCCCGAAGCTCGCCGGGATGTGCGCGTAGAAGATCCCTACCTGCGCTCAGTGCAGCAGCGCGGGCCGCTGTTGCGCGTGCTGCGCGGTGGCGATGAACTCCACCTGCACGGCCAGTGCGCTGACGAATTCGAAGAAGCGCGCCTCGTGTAGCGCAGGGTGCCGGCCGAAGCCCGCCATCGCCTTGAATGCCGTACCGCCCTGCAAGCCGAGGCGATTGCCCTGCGCGAGCAGCCATGCCCACAGCGGCTTGCCGTGGTGACGTTGATCTTCGTGCGCGTAAAGCCGAAGCAATGACCCGTGCATGTGCGGTCCTGATGCTGAGCGGCGGTGATGGGGGCGAAAGTCTATGCGCGCCCCGGCGGGGGCCTCGAATCCGCTCCTGCCGGTGGCATGCACCGGACATCCGAAGTAAGCTCGAGCGCCTCGATCCCGGATCCTGCTGCGGAGCCCCCCGAACTGATGCCCAAACAAGAACTGCGCGCCGCCGGCGCACTCGCCGCCGTGTTCTCCGTCCGCATGCTGGGCCTGTTCATGATCTACCCGGTGTTCGCGCTGTTCGCGCGCGGCCTGCGCGGCGCGACGCCGGACACCATCGGGCTCGCGCTCGGCATCTACGGGCTCACGCAGGGTTTGCTGCAGATGCCCTTCGGGATGCTCTCCGACCGGATCGGGCGCAAGCCGATGGTGGTCGGCGGGCTGATCCTCTTCGGCCTCGGCAGCGCGTGGGCCGCGAGCGCGCACTCGATTGGCACCATGATTGCCGGACGGGCGCTGCAGGGGGCCGGCGCGGTCGGTGCGGTCATTCTCGCGCTGGTCGCTGACCTCACCGCGGAGGAGAACCGCACCAAGGCCATGGCCATGGTGGGCATGACCATCGGATTCTCGTTCCTCGTGGCCATCGTCACCGGCCCGCTGGTGGCGGCCTGGATCGGCGTGTCGGGCATCTTCTGGCTGATGAGTGCCCTTGCGCTGCTCGGCATCGCCATCACGCTGTTCGTGGTGCCCGCCCCGCAGCGCCGGCGCGTGCACCGGGAGGCCGAGCCGGTTCCGGCGCTGCTCGGCGCGGTGCTGCGCAACGGGCAGCTGCTGCGGCTCGATTTCGGCATCTTTGCGCTGCATGCGATGCTGACGGCGAGCTTTCTCGTGGTGCCGGGGCTGTTCGCCCGCACCCTCGGGGTGGGCAGTCGAAGCGAGTGGCTGGTGTACCTGCCGATCCTGCTGCTGTCCGTTGCGGTCATGGTGCCGGCCATCATCATCGGGGAGCGCCGGCGGCGTCTGAAGGGCGTGCTCGTGGCGGCGGTGGCCGCACTTGCGGCGAGCCAGATCATGCTCGCCCTCGGCGGGCACGAGAAGCTGGTGCTGCTCGGGGCGCTCGCGCTGTTCTTCGCGGCCTTCAACATCATGGAGGCGAGCCTGCCGTCGCTCGTGACCAAGACGGCACCGCCCGGCGCCACCGGGACGGCCACCGGGGTGTACTCCAGTTCCCAGTTCATCGGCATCTTCGTCGGCGGCGCCGTCGGCGGCTGGATCGATCAGCACGGCGGCACGGGGGCGGTGTTCGCGTTCGCCGCCGTGATCGCGCTGATCTGGCTCGCGCTGGCCGCGACCATGCGCGCCCCGAGCTATCTCGCCTCGCGCGTGGTGCGTCTCGGCGCGGGCCCGCGCGATGCGCAGCAACTCGCCGCGGCGTTGCGCGCCGTGCCCGGTGTCGCCGAGGCGATCGTGGTGGCCGACGAGGGCGTCGCCTACTTGAAGGTGGACTCCAAGCGTTACGACCCCGGCGCCGCCGCGATCGTCGCCGGCGCGCCTCTGGAGTCGGCCGGCTGAACGGCGCCGGCCCGATCCAACAGCCGTTTTTTTTCAAACCCCGCCCTTGACTTGTGCGCGCATCTGCATAAGATGCGCGCCAACGCAACTACCCGGAACCTGCATGGACCCTAGCCCTAGTAGCCGCTTCTTCGCCGAGTGATCGGCGGAACGTCTCCCGGGCCAGGTCCTACACCTCCCTCCGGCAGCCGTCCCGCGATCTGAAGCGGGACGGTGCGTATCGCGCGGCCTGCGGCCACGCGCCGACCGATCCAGACGGTCGAGCGCATCCTCCAGAAGCGAATCTGAGCGGGCGAGACCCTCGAGTCTCGCCAGTCAACGCGATGTGAGGAATGACCGATGTCCTTCTCCGAGACTGATGCTGCGCCGGCCGAGGCGCTGCTCTGCGATGCGCACGCCGGTGAAATCCGCGGCGCGTTCGGCACCATTTCCCGCCACGATGGCCCGATGCGCAGCGGCTGGGGCGCGCGGCTGCGCACGCTGCTCGCCATCCTCGGCCCGGGCCTCATCGTGATGGTCGGGGACAACGACGCCGGTGCCTTCGGCACCTATGCCCAGGCCGGCCAGAACTACGGCACGGCGCTGCTGTGGACGCTGTTGCTGCTGGTGCCGGTGCTCTACGTCAATCAGGAAATGGTGCTGCGTCTCGGCGCGGTGACCCGCACCGGACACGCGCGCCTGATCCTCAAGCGCTATGGACGCTTCTGGGGCGCCTTCAGCGTGATCGACCTGTTCCTGCTCAACGCCCTGACCATCGTCACCGAGTTCATCGGCATCAGCCTCGCGCTCGGCTATCTGGGCGTGTCGCGTCCGCTCGGGGTGCTCGCCGCCGCGGTGATCATCGTGGCGGCGGCCGGAACCGGCGACTTCCGCCGTTTCGAGCGCTTCTCGATGGTGCTGGTCGCCGGCAGCCTGCTGCTGCTGCCGGTGTTCCTCTGGGTGCACCCGCCGCTGCATCAGGTGGCGCACGATCTGCTCGTGCCGCATCTGCCGAGCGGGCATCTCAGCCAGATCATGCTGCTCATCATTGCGATCGTCGGCACGACCGTGGCGCCGTGGCAGCTGTTCTTCCAGCAAAGCTACGTGATCGACAAGCGCATCACACCGCGGTTCATCTCTTACGAGCGGCTCGACCTGTGTCTCGGGATCGTGCTGGTCGTGATCGGCGCAGTGGCCATGATCAGCTTCACTGCCGCGACCTTCGCCGGGCGGGCGCAGTTCGGAGCCTTCCAGGACGCCGGCGCGGTGGCCGCGGCGATCGGGCACTACGTCGGGCATGCCGCCGGGGTGTGCTTCGCCGTGGCGCTGATCGATGCGAGCATCATCGGCGCGATGGCCGTGTCGCTCTCGACGGCCTACGCGGTCGGCGATGTGCTCTCCCTCGGGCACTCGCTGCACCAGCGGCCGAAGGAGGCGAAGTCGTTCTATCTGATCTATGCCGGCCTGATCGGACTGTCGGCCGTGCTGGTGCTCACGCCCGGCACGCCGCTCGGACTGCTCACCAATGCGGTGCAGACGCTCGCCGGGGTGCTGCTGCCGAGCGCGACGGTGTTCCTGCTGCTGCTGTGCAACGACGAGGAATTGCTCGGGCCGTGGGTGAACGGTCCGTGGCTGAACCTGTTCACCGCGCTGGTGATCGGAGCGCTGCTGCTGCTGTCGATCATCCTGACCGCCGCGGTCCTGTTCCCGTCGCTCGGTGCGCACGTGATGCTCGAGGTGCTCGGCGGTGGCGCCGCCGTGGCGCTCGTCGTGGCGGTCCCGCCGTTCGTACGGGCGCTGCGCACGCCGGCGCGCCAGTTCGCCCCGGGGGCGCGCGAGAACTGGCAGATGCCGGCGCTGAGCTCGCTTAAGCGGGCGCGCCTGACGCCCCCGACCCGGCTGGGGATGGGCGCGCTGCGAGCCTATCTGGTCATTGCCGGGGGGCTGCTCCTGGTGCGGATCGTGATGCTCTCGGGTCTGCACCTGTGAATCCGGTGCGGCTCCTCGCCGTGGTAGTCTTCAGCCGGTGGCCGCGCACTGGGCGCGGCCCTGCGAGGGGGCGAGCATGGGTATCCGGGCCAGGAGTCTCATGGGGGCGATGCTGCTCGCGCTCACGCTCGGCGTGGCGCAGGCGCGCCAGTGCGACGGGGTGTCCTTCCCCGAGCAGGTGACGGTGCACGGGCAGACGCTGCAGCTCAACGGGCTCGGCATCCGCAAGGCCACGTTCTTTCGCATCAAGGTCTACGTCGGCGCGCTCTATCTGGCGCACCCGTCGGCCGATGCCGCCGCGATCCTCGCGGCCGATCAACCGTACGAGATCGTGCTGCATTTCCTCTGGCACGTCACCACCGGGGAGCTGCGCGACGCGTGGCGCGAGGGGTTCAAAGCGAGCGCGCCGCAGGCCCTCGCGCAACTGCACGGGCGCATCGCCGAACTGAACGGATGGATGCACGGCATCGGCTCGGGCCACACCATGACGTTCGCGTATCGGCCCGGGCAGGGCATCGAGTACCGGCTCGACGGCACCCGCGCCGGTACCCTCCCCGGGGCGGATTTCGCCCGCGCCTTCCTCGGCATCTGGCTCGGGCCGAAGCCGCCGGGGCAGGCGCTGAAGGCGGGGTTGCTCGGCGGCGCGTGCCGCTAGTGCGGACTTACCCGCGGTACTCGCAGCCGCTGGTGCAGGTCTCGCGCACCGTGATGCGACTGAGGCCGGGCAGGGCCGGCTTCAGGCGCTGCCAGATCCACATCGCCAGCTGCTCGCTGGTCGGGTTCTCCAGCCCCGGCACCTCGTTGAGGTAACGGTGATCGAGCGCCTCGTGCAGGGGCGCGAACGCGCGCTTCAGATCGGCGAAGTCGAGAACCCAGCCTTGCACCGGGTCGAGCGGCCCTTCCACGTGCACGCCGATGCGAAAGGAGTGGCCGTGCAGGCGGGCGCATTTGTGCTCCGCGGGGACCCGCGGCAGGCGGTGGGCCGCCTCGATGCGAAATTCCTTGAAGATGTCCATGGGCGCGACTGTACCGGAGCGCCTGCGCCCCGTCATGACCCTCCCGGGGCCGTGCGGCGCAGGGTAGCATGGGCCCCATGAACGCGCGCTTTCGACCCCTGCTGCTGATCGTCACGGTGTTCTGGATCTACGTGGCGCTCTCGGATGTGCTCTATGCCAATCAGATGCAGTCGAGCCTTACGGCCATGCACGTCGGGCACCTGTTCGCGCCGTGGCAGGCGCGGCTGCTGCAGCATCTGTTCCTCTACCCGGTGCTGCTCGGGTGCGTCTGGAGCTCGCTGCGTCTGGGCTGGATGCCGTTCTGGCGGCGCCTGCCGGTGCAGCTGCTGCTCGCGGTGGGGTTCGCGGCGCTCGCCGAGCCGACGCTGTGGCTCGGGGACTCGGTGCAGATGGGCATGCATGCGGTCGTGCGTCAGCTCATCCACTCCCCGCCCCGCCCGGGGCACCCGATCGCGCCGCTCGCCCAGATCTGGATCGCGAGCGCGACCAGCTTCCTGCTGACCTACGGGTTCGGTCTGGCGCTGGCGAGCGGGTTCGACGTGTACCGCCGCCTGCGCGACTCGCAGATCCGCTCCGCGGCGCTCGAGCGGGCGTTGACGGCCTCGCACCTGGCGGCACTGCGCATGCAGCTCTCGCCGCACTCGCTGTTCAATCTGCTCAACACCATCCATGGCCAGATCGACGGCGATCCGGCCGATGCGCGCAGCATGATCGTGCAGCTCGCCGATCTGCTGCGCCGACTGCTGCACGCCGGGGAGCGCGAGTTCTCGCGTCTCGCCGATGAGCTGCAGTTCGCCCGGCTGTACCTGACGCTGCAGCAGCGGCGCTTCTCCGACCGGCTCACCGTGCAGGTGCCGGGACCGGAGGCCTTCCCGAGTGCTTGGGTGCCGAGCCTGATCCTGCAGCCGCTGATCGAGAACGCCGTCGTGCACGGCCTGGCCGGTCATCCCGATGCGGTCGAGATTCGCGTCGAGGCGTTCCAAGCCGGCTCCACGCTGACGCTGCGGGTCAGTAACACCATCGATCAGAATGAGTCGGCCGGCCACGAGGGGATTGGTTTGAAGAACGTACGGGAGCGGCTCGCCATTCAGTTCGGCGAGCGCGCCACCTTCGAGGCCGCACCGCGCCCCGGCGGGTGCTGGGTGGCGGAGATCCGCCTGCCGCTGCTCGCAGAGCTCAGCGACACCCCGCTCGCCCCGCCGGTGGCCGCCTGAGCACCGTGCCGATGGGGGAGGAACACTCGCGCACGCTGCGGCGCGCCTCGGGCGTGTCGCTCGCAGTCCTGGCCGGGATCAACCTGCTCAACTACCTCGATCGCTACGTGGTCTCCGCGGTTCTGCCGCAACTGAAGAGTGGTCCGCTGCGGCTCGATGACTTCGAGCTCGGCACGCTCATGAGCGGGTTTCTCGTCGTCTACATGCTCGCCGCGCCGCTGTTCGGTCGGATCGGAGACCGCGGTTCGCGGACCCGACCGATCGCCATCGGGGTGTTTCTCTGGAGCCTCGCCACGGGGCTCTCGGGCCTGGCGCGCAGCTACCTTGAGCTGCTCGGGGCGCGCGCTGCGGTTGGCATCGGCGAGGCCGCCTACGGCACCATTGCCCCGTCGCTGCTCGCCGATCATTTCCCGCTGCGCACGCGCGGGCGCGCGTTCGCGCTGTTCAACATGGCGATCCCGGTGGGCGCGGCGCTCGGGTACATCGTCGGCGGCCTGGTGGCGGCCCACTACGGGTGGCGTGCGGCGTTCTACGTGGCCGGCGTGCCCGGACTGGTGCTGGCCGTGTGGGTGTGGCGGCTGCCCGATCCGCCGCGCGGCGCGCAGGACGCACCGGTGCTCGGCGCGGCTTCCGCCGCGCCCGCCGGCTCCTGGGGTGTGTACGTGCGGTTGCTGCGCAGCCGCGCCTATCTGCTGACGGTGCTCGGCTACGCGGCCTACACGTTCGCCCTCGGCGGCATGGCTTTCTGGATGCCGACCTTCCTCGAGCGCGTGCGTGGTGTGTCGCCCGTGAGCGCCACGGCCGGGTTCGGCGAGATCGTGGTGGTGACCGGCTTTCTCGGCACGTTTGTCGGCGGATGGCTCGGGGATTACTGCCTGAAGTACTCCGCTCAGGCGTATCTGTGGCTGTCAGGTGCGGTGACGGTGCTCGCGGTGCCGGCGACGTATCTCTCACTCGCCTCGGGCACGCCCTGGGTCTTCTACGGCGCGCTCACGGCGGCCGAGCTGCTGCTGTTCATGTCGACCGGGCCAATCAACACCGTCATCGTCAACTTGGTGAGCCCGGCGGAGCGCGCCTGCGCGGTGGCCCTCAGCGTGTTCGTCATCCATGCGCTCGGGGACGTGATCTCCCCCTCGATCATCGGCGGGATCTCCGATGCGAGCTCGCTCGGCACGGCGGTGATGATCGTGCCGGTGGCGGTGTCCGTGTGCGCGCTGCTGTGGCTGCTCGCCGCGCGCGCCGATGCGGCCGCTCAGCGCGCGACGAACGCTCTTTCGATGACGTAGTCGCCAGCCTCGCCGATGTGCGGGGACATCGTGAAGCCGCGCGCATCGAGCAGCGAGCAGGTGTCGGTGAGCATCGCCGGACTGCCGCAGACCATGGCGCGGTCTTCGGCCGGATCGAGCGGCGGCAGGCCGAGGTCGTAGGCGAGGCGGTTGGAGTCGATCAGCGTCGTCAGCCGACCGTGGTTGACGTGCGGTTCGCGCGTCACGGCCGGGTAGTACAGCAGCTTCTCGCTCACCCACTCCCCGAGCAGCTCGTGCGCCTTCAACGCCTCGATGCGGTGCTTGACCACCGCCGTCTCGCGCGCCCAGCGCACGCCGTGCACGAACACCACGCGATCGAAGCGCTCGTAGGTCTCCGGGTCCTTGATGACGCTCATGAAGGGCGCCGCTCCGGTGCCGGTCGAGAGCAGGTACAGCCGCTTGCCGGGTTTCAGATCATGCAACACCAGCGTGCCCGTGGGCTTGCGGCTGATGAGCACCTCGTCGCCCTCGCGGATGTGCTGCAGCCGCGAGGTGAGCGGGCCGTCGGGCACCTTGATGCTGAGGAACTCGAGGAACTCCTCGTGGTTCGCACTGGCGATGCTGTAGGCGCGCAGCAGGGGGCGGGAGTCGACCTGCAGGCCCACCATCACGAATTGGCCGTTCTCGAACCGCAGTCCCGCATCACGCGTCGTGGTGAAGGTGAATTGCGTGTCGGTCCAGTGCTTCACTGACAGCACCCGTTCGCTGCTGATCGCCGCCAAGTGCGTGTACCTCTCTGTTTAGCCCGGGAAATTCAGCGGCGCGCATTGTACCGGGGCAGCGCCCGGCGGGGGGTGATTTTGCGGCATTTCCTGATGCTTGTACGGTATGTCGCAGGTCCGGCTGTTGCCTCGCGGCAACACCCACGGCTGCTATGATGGCGCCAGCCGCATCGGGCGGCCATCGTACTCGAGGCGCACATGGCAGCATCGGACAGCGCGGGCCTGCGCGGGCGGACCCTGTTCATCACGGGTGCGAGCCGCGGCATCGGGCTCGCCATTGCACTGCGGGCGGCGCGGGAAGGCGCGAACGTGACCGTGGCGGCAAAGACCACCGAGGCGCACCCGAAGCTGCCGGGCACGATTTATACCGCGGCCGAGCAGATCGAAGCCGCCGGCGGCAAGGCGCTCGCGCTGCCGGTCGACGTGCGCAACGATGAGCAGGTGCGCGCGGCCCTGGAGCGCACCGCCGAAGCGTTCGGCGGCATCGACATCCTGGTCAACAACGCGAGCGCAATCAGCCTCACGCCGACCCTCGCAACCGACATGCGCCGCTTCGATCTGATGCACGCGATCAACACCCGTGGCACGCTGATGTGCAGCAAATTTGCCGCGCCCTACCTGACGCGGGGCCGCAATCCGCACATTCTGATGCTCGCTCCGCCGCTGAACCTCGAGCTGAGCGGTACCACCCCGCACCGGACGGCTTTGAATTTCGAGCTGCGCAGTTTCGCCCCGCACCTGCCGTACTCGCTGAGCAAATTCGGCATGAGTCTGTGCGTGCTCGGGTTGTCCGGGGAACTCGCCCCGCAGGGCATTGCGGTGAACGCGCTCTGGCCGCGCACCATCATCGGAACTGCGGCGCTTCAGGTGGCACTCGCCGGCGCACCGGCCGATGCGCTGCAGCGGGTGCGCACGCCCGAGATCGTCGCCGAGGCGGCCTGCGTGCTGCTGAAGCGCGACAGCCGCACGTTCACCGGCCGGTTCTGCCTCGATGAGCAGGTGCTGCGCGAGGAGGGCGTGAGCGACTTCTCCGCCTACCGCAACCCCGGGGTGCGCGAGGAGGACCTGCTGTTGGATCTGTTTCTGTAGAGACGACACTCGGGCCGGGTCGCCGCGCGGGGCGCGTCAGCTGATGCGATGCCTCACGTCGATACCGGCCAGCTCGTAGCCCTTCCTGAAGTCGCGGATGTGCCGTTCCATCCACTGCCGCGCGGCCGCGGCCTCGCGCCGCTCGAGCGCCTCGAGCAGGCGCCGCTGCGCCGTGGCGATGCGCGAGCGGGCCTGCGGGACCTGATCGATCATGTCGCGCAGCGAAGGCACGAGCAGCTCGATCAGCGGGGCGTGCACCAGCGCGAAGACCTGGTTGTGCGTGGCGGCGCCGAGCGCACGGAAGAACTCCGCGGTGTGATGCACGGCCCGCTCGGTGTCGGTATGGTCCGCATCGAAGCGCGCGTGCACCTCGGCGAGGCGCTGCAGATCCACATCCGAGCGCGCACGCGCGGCGCACTCGGCGATCGGCGGCTCGAACGCACTCAGCGCCGACCAGACTTCGAGGAAGGTCACGTCGTGCAGCGCCAGGGCGCGGCTGACGTCCTGCGCGACGGCACGATGCTGCGGCCGGCTCACCGCCAAGCGTTTCGAGCCGGGGCGCCGCTCGAGCAGGCCGCTGCGTTCCAGCTCGCGCAGTGCCTCGCGCACCGTCGAGCGGTTCACCCCGAGCTGACGGGCCAACTCGGTCTCCGGGGGCAGCCGCTCGCCCTCGATGAGGGAGCGCGCGAGGATCCGCTGCGTGATCGCCTCGGCGACCCGGCGGTACGCCGGGGCGAGCGCGAGCTGCTCGAACTGCACGCTCACGGCGCTCAGTCTTCGGCCTGGAACAGCTCGCGGCCGATCAGCATGCGGCGGATTTCCTGGGTGCCGGCGCCGATCTCATACAACTTGGCATCGCGCAGCAGCCGTCCGGCCGGGTACTCGTTGATGTAGCCGTTGCCGCCGAGCGCCTGGATGGCTTCGAGTGCGACGCGGGTGGCCTGCTCGGCCGAAAACAGAATGCAGGCAGCGGCATCCTGTCGCTTGACCTGGCCGGCATCGCAGGCGCGCGCCACGCTGTACACGTAGGCGCGGCTCGCGGCGAGCGCGGTGTACATGTCGGCGAGTTTCGCCTGCATCAGCTCGAACGTGCCGATCGGCTGTCCGAACTGCTTGCGCTCGCGCACGTAGGGCAGCACCAGATCGAGCGCTGCGGCCATGAGCCCGAGCGGTCCGCCCGAGAGCACGACGCGCTCGTAGTCGAGGCCGCTCATGAGCACGCGCACGCCGGCGTTCTCCTTGCCGAGCAGATTCTCCCCCGGCACCACGCACTGCTCGAACACCAGCTCGCAGGTGTTCGAGCCGCGCATGCCGAGCTTGTCGAGCTTCTGCGCGGTGCTGAAGCCCGGAAAGTCACGCTCGATGATGAAGGCGCTGATGCCGCGGCTGCCGGCCGCTGGATCGGTCTTGGCATAGACGACGAGCACGTCGGCGTCCGGTCCGTTGGTGATCCACATCTTGCGTCCGGTGAGCACGTAGTTGCTGCCGCGCTTCTCGGCGCGCAGCTGCAGCGAGGTGACGTCCGAGCCGGCCTGAGGTTCGGACATCGCGAGCGCCCCGACGTGTTCGCCGCTGATGAGTTTCGGCAGATAACGCTCGCGCTGCGCATCGGTGCCGTTCAGGCGCAACTGGTTGACGCACAGATTCGAGTGCGCGCCGTAGGAGAGGCCGACGGAGCCGGAGGCCCGCGAGATCTCCTCCATGGCGATCACGTGCGTCAGGTAGCCAAGGCCGGCACCGCCGAAGCGCTCCGGCACCGTGATGCCGAGCAGGCCGAGCGCGCCGAGCTCGGGCCACAGGTCGCGCGGGAACGCGTTGTCGCGGTCGATCTGGGCGGCGCGCGGGGCGATGCGCTCGCGGGCGAAGCGGCGCACCTGTTCGCGGATCTCGCCGGCGGCCTCATCGAGGCCTAAGCCGCTGTCGATCGGATCGTGGGCGGGCATGAGCTTGTCTTCCATTGAAACAGGTCGGTATGATTGTCGGACAATCCGGCCATCGTGACAAGCCCATGCCCCGCATCGAATCCCGGCTCGAGACACGCTCGCAGGAGTTTCAGGACAACGCCCGTGCGCTGCGCGTGCTCACCGCTGAGCTGAAGCGCGAGGTCGAGCGTGCCGCCGAGGGCGGCAGTGCCCAAGCGGTGAGCCGCCACCGCGCCGCGGGGAAACTGACGGCGCGCGAGCGCGTGCGGCTGCTGCTCGATCCGGGCAGCCCGTTCCTCGAGCTCTCGCAACTCGCCGCCCACGGGCTCTACGGCGGCGGCATCGCTTGCGGCGGGATCATCACCGGGGTGGGCCGGGTGAGCGGGCGCGAGTGTGTGATCGTGGCGAACGATCCGACCGTCAAGGGCGGTACGTACTATCCGATCACCGTCAAGAAACACCTGCGTGCTCAGGAGATCGCCCGCGAGAACCGCCTGCCGTGCGTGTACCTCGTCGAGAGCGGCGGGGCGTTCCTGCCGGCCCAGGACGAGGTGTTTCCGGACAAGGAGCACTTCGGGCGCATCTTCTACAACCAGGCGACGCTCTCGGCGCTCGGTGTGGCGCAGATTGCGGTGGTGCACGGCTCGTGTACCGCCGGTGGCGCGTACGTGCCGGCCATGGCCGATGAGAACGTCATCGTGCGCAACCAGGGCCGGGTGTTCCTCGGCGGCCCGCCGCTGGTGAAGGCGGCCACCGGTGAGGACATCGATGCCGAGTCGCTCGGCGGCGCCGACGTGCACTGCCGCGAATCCGGTGTGTGCGATCACTATGCGGAAAACGACAGCCACGCGCTCTCGATTGCCCGCGGCATCGTGGCGCGGCTGCGCGCCGCGCCACCGACCGATCCGCCGCGCGCGCCGCGTGATCCGTACTATGCGCCGGAGGAGCTCTACGGCGTCATTCCCGAGAGCCTGCGCCGCCCGTACGACGTGCGAGAAGTGATCGCGCGGCTCACCGACGGGTCGGAGCTCGAGGAGTTCAAACAGCTCTACGGCACGACCCTCGTGTGCGGCTTTGCGCACATCGGCGGCTATCCGGTCGGGATCCTCGCCAACAATGGCATTCTGTTCTCCGAGAGTGCGCTGAAGGGTGCGCACTTCATCGAGCTGTGCTCACGTGAGGGGATCCCGCTGCTGTTTCTGCAAAACATCACCGGGTTCATGGTCGGCCGCAAGGCCGAGGCGGGCGGCATCGCGCGCGATGGCGCGAAGCTCGTGACGGCCGTGGCCTGTGCGCGGGTGCCGAAGTTCACGGTAATCACCGGCGGCAGCTACGGTGCGGGCAATTACGCGATGTGCGGACGCGCCTACGGGCCGCGCTTTCTTTTCCAGTGGCCCAATGCGCGCATCTCCGTGATGGGCGGCGAGCAGGCCGCCAGCGTGCTCGCCACGGTCAAGCGCGGTCAGCTCGAATCCGGCGGCGGGGGCTGGAGCGCCGAGGATGAGGAGACGTTCAAGCAGCCGATTCGTGAGCAGTACGAGCGCCAGGGGCATCCGTACTACGCCTCGGCGCGCCTCTGGGACGACGGCGTGATCGATCCGCTCGACACCCGCCGGATCCTCACGCTGTGCCTCGCGGCGGCGCGCAACGCCCCGGAGGAACAGACCCGTTTCGGCCTGTTCAGAATGTGAGTGCACCGATGTTTCAACGACTTCTGGTAGCCAACCGCGGTGAGATCGCCTGCCGCATCCTGCGCACCGCGCGGCGCATGGGGCTCGGCACGGTGGCGGTGTATTCCGAGGCCGATGCACTCGCCCGGCACGTGCGCCTCGCCGATCAGGCCGTGTGCATCGGGCCGCCGCCGGCGGCCGAGAGTTACCTCGACATCGAGGCGATCATCGCCGCGGCACGCATGAGCGGCGCCGAGGCGGTGCATCCGGGCTACGGCTTTCTCTCCGAGAACGCGCACTTCGCGGCGGCCTGTCGTGAGGCGGGCCTCATCTTCGTCGGGCCGACGCCCGAGGCGATCGAGGCGATGGGCTCGAAGAGCCTCGCCAAAGCGCGCGTGCGCGCCGCCGGCATCCCGGTCCTGCCCGGGTACGAGGGGGAGCGGCAGGACCTGGACTTCCTCGAGGCGCATGCACTCGAGGCCGGACTGCCGGTGATGGTCAAGGCGGCCGCCGGCGGCGGCGGCAAGGGCATGTACGTGGTGCGCGAGCGCGCCGAGCTGCGCGGGGCGCTTGAGGCGGCGCGCCGCCTCGCCGAGAGCAGCTTCAAGGACGGCACGCTGCTGATCGAGCGGTTCGTGCCCGAGCCGCGCCACATCGAGGTGCAGGTGTTCGCCGATCAGCACGGCGCGTGCATCCATCTGGGCGATCGGGACTGCTCGATCCAGCGGCGCCACCAGAAGCTGATCGAGGAGGCGCCGGCGCCGAACCTGCCCGATGGGTTGCGCGTGCGGCTGCGGGGGGCGGCGGTCGAGGTGGCACGCAGCATCGGGTATCGCGGCGCCGGCACGGTGGAGTTCATTTTCGACGGGCAGGGGTTTTATTTCCTCGAGATGAACACCCGCCTGCAGGTCGAGCACACCGTCACTGAGGCGGTGACCGGCCTCGATCTCGTCGAGTGGCAGCTGCGGGTGGCGGCCGGGGAGGCGCTGCCGCTGACGCAGGAGCAGGTCTCGATCCGCGGCCATGCGATCGAGGCACGGGTGTGCGCGGAGGATCCGTGGCGGGGATTTCTGCCGAGCGCCGGACGCCTGTCGCGCGTGGAGTGGCCCGAG
>JAPTUI010000516.1 GCA_028067895.1 Pseudomonadota bacterium
GCCTCATTGGGGGTGGAGGCGAACAGGGATGTCTGCCCCACGAACGCCGCCTCGCCGTCCTCGCCGATGGCGTGCACAACGACTGTGTATTTCACGAAATTGTCCTTTGCTAGTGGCCTGACCGTCTATAGGCAGCCGGCCGGTGGGTTTCCCGCCCCACGGGGCATTGCAGGCCACGCAAAGGAAAGTTCGTTTTATCCGCCAAGCCCCTCCCTAGAGGTAGGCATCCCGGCATTGCGGGATACCTAGGTCACTATTTACGAGGGTACTACCATGGCGTTCATGACAACTGCTTCCCTGCCTGGCTACGAAGTTCAGGATCTCGGGACGGACAAGGCGTTTGCGGATTTCATCCGTACAGCTTCTGTCGAAGAGTTGGCGCAGGAGCGCGATCACATGGAGACCTTCGCCGAAGGGTTCCAGGGTGTGCGTACGTACGCTTCCGATGTCATTCGGGAACGTCTCGGTGGGCTCGATGAGGCACTTCAGCTCGAGGACTGCCTCCGCTGCGCCGCCTAATCCGGAAGTAGGGTTCGATCGCCTGCTACTGCGATGGGTCTCTCGACCCTGCGGTAGCGGCGATCCTCCTACTCAATCAGGTATTTTTATTCGAACCGCCCCCTATTCGGGGCGGTTTCTTTTTATACGGCGATTTGCGGCGTGACGCTCGCTATAGCGAGGTAGGTCACTAGCCAAGAGAGATTGCCACATGGCTGGAAAGCAAAGAGCGGTCCTGGTCTCGCTGAATATCAGCGTCTGGGATGCTCGCACGAAAGACGCCGCGCTCGGGCACGAGCTCGCGCAGGCGAAGAACGCAGACGACGCCTGCGTTCGAGTCTGGAAGTCCCTACTTCCGGGCTGCGAAACCCTGGGGAAGCTCGTCTCGCTGCGCTCCCAGGCGCGCCGGTTCCACTACGAGAACACCTTTGCCTGGCAGCACCGCGGAGTCGGAATGCTGCCGGTGAAGAACATCACCCCGTACACCACGCGCGAGCAGGAGTTCCGGGAGCGGTTCTACGCGCTGCTACCGACGCTCAAGGAAGAGTACGAGTCCATTCAGGACATGGTGCGCACGAAGCTCGGGGGCGCCTACAAGGCGACGGACTATCCCCCCTCGAACTCCGTCATCGAACGCTGCCGCTTCGATGTCGTCATCTCCCCGATGCCCGAGAGCGGGATTGCCCTGCCCGAGGAACTCGGTGAGGAGGAACGACGCGCCATCGAACGCGCTGCCCGGGAGAGCTTGGAGACGGCCGAGCTGGAAGCGCGCAAGGATCTGCGCAAGCGACTCTACGATGTCGTCTCGGACATGGAGGACAAGCTCGGCAAGCCGAAGGATCTGCGCCTGGCGAGCATCAAGCATCTGGAATCGATGCTGGCGTTGCTCGGCCGACTGAACATGGACGAGGACGAGGAGTTCGAGAGGCTGCGCAAGGATGCCGAAGCCCGCCTCGCCGCTGCCGTCGGCAGCAGCAGCGGGAAACCCAAGAGTGGCCGTACCAAGCGCGCTGGCCGTCCAGCCACGCCCGCGGGTGCTGCCAAATCACCGGTCATAAATGAAGGCGAGCAGCCCGATCGCTCCTGCGATCGGATTCACGCTGCCGCCTGAGGTACATCTGACATGCTCAGAGCAAACATCGACACCGGCAACGAGACGGACGTCCCCGCGGACCTCGCCTCCTGCTACGTGGAAGACGACACCGTCGAGACGAACGAGCAGACCGAGCGCGACACGCGCCGGATGCAGCAGAACTGGGTATCGCTCGGCAATGGGGGGTTCTTCACCCGGCCGGCCATGCTCAGCGACTTCGCCTGATCACTCCAATCGATCCCCGCGCGCTTTGCGCGGGGATTTTTTATTCCTACGGGCGCGGCGGCCACGCAGGACCGAGCACACCTGCCTTGCTGTGATTCGGCCACCACGCGCCCCCACACTCGCCGCACCGCCAGTACGGTCGATCGGTGCGAGTGAGACTTTCGTGGGTGGCGGTCTTGCACTGCGGACACTCGGGCCCCGCACCAGCGGCGCGCGCCTTCGAGGCCGCCGGTGCACTGCCGCCCAGGTGCGATTTGCCGCCAGCGCGCGCCTTGCGCGTCGAGGCAGCGCGGGGGCCAGAGGCACCAGGCCGTGAAGAGCGCCCACTCGGCGCCGGAGTCTTTGGCTCCCAGCGCCGGCCGGGTTTGCCCCCGTTGTCGATGAACATCTGCCCGCAGTCCGCGCACCGGTGATACGCCCAGCCGCTCTTGCTCGTGAGCGCCGCGCATCGCTCGCCCTCGCATCCCGGGCAACGGTGCATGGTCGCTCCCCGCTCGGTGAGTGTCCCCTCGGTCAGCGCCCGTACCACCTCGCCGGCGTGCGTGGCTGATTTCTTCAGAAACTCCGTCACCGACGCCGTGCCGGCGGCGATATCCGCAAGCGCATCCTCCTGCAGCGCCGTCTCGACCGGATCCGGCAACTCCGGCAGCACCTTGCGCAGCGTGTCGATCAGCGCACAACCGCGCTCCGTCGGGCGCAGCTGCTTCCTGTTGCGATAGGTGTATCCGCGTGCGATCAGCGTCTCGATGATCGCGGCGCGCGTCGCCTCGGTGCCGAGGCCCGATGTCTCGCGCAGGCGCGCCTTCATCTTCGGATCCGTGATGAGCTTGTGGATGCCCACCAGCGCCCCCTCCAGTGT
>JAPTUI010000013.1 GCA_028067895.1 Pseudomonadota bacterium
GTCGTGCCCTGCGCCGCGCATCCGGCCACGACGTGCATGCGGACTCGCTTCGCATTCGTGCCGCGATTCTGGATCCCGCCGCTGATCGGCCCCTGGATCATTCGCGAGCACGCCCTCGCCGCGACACGCCGGGCAAGCGCCGGCTTGCAGAAGCTCGCCCTGGACCCGGATGCCTACCCCCATACGCACCGGAGCCGTCACCTTAGACTGGGCATTGCTTCCGCCCCCACCGCGCGGGCGATCGCCGGACGTCCGTAGCAGGGGTTCCCTTGATTTCGGTGCCAAAAGTGCCGGTAGGAAGATGCCGTTTTTTTGGGAATTTTGCGGCGATCATTTGCAAGAGATTGATCGGGTTGGGTGTTCTGTTCGTTGCGGACGGCGCATTGCGCGGCGCGCTCTTGACCCCCTACGAGGCTGCCGCAGGTGCTGATTTCGCTGCCGAGAGTGACGAGAGCCGCTGCTCGGCGTACTGCTCGATGGGGAAACTGAAGACCCCGCGCAGATTGATCCCCTCGGTGCGTGTAGGCGCGATGCGCCCGATCAGCTCCGGCGGCCGGGCGCTTCAAGGCGTTGGCGGACTCGCCGCGATTGATCGCGCTGGTGTGGCCGCTGTGCGCGGAGGCAAACAAGTGCACCATCGGGTCCCACTGTGCTTCGATCTTGGCCGGATCGAGATGGGCGTGACAGACCGCGCTCAGGATCGCGGGGATCTCGCTCCCGCGCAACAGGAACAAGTGTCGATCCTTCAGGGCCTTCAGACACGGACACAGGTCAAACCCCACCCCTCGGGCGAAGGCCATTGCGGCGCGTCGGTGTAGCCATGGGTATCGACGGCGAGCTGGGTGGTCTCGAGGCGCTCGTCGCCGCACCACCGCCTTCGATGGCGGCACCGGCCTGGCGCTCGTTGAGCAGGATCGGCTGCGCATAGGAGATCCCGAAGCGATCGCGGGTGTGGGAGCAAATCCCGATCGAAGGGGTCTGGCGCCTCGGATCATTGCGCGCCAGAAAGACGCGCCGGTGGGTCTCCAGGCTCATTATGTCCGAGGAAGCGAGATCCGCTCGCCCCCAGGTGGCGCAGATCGGATGGCGCTGCAGGCCTGCGCCAAGCGCCGCTCATCGCCTGCCCACTTCATGGCCGCCCGGACCGAGGCGCTCGAGAGCTGCGGGATCATGCGCGCAGTCTCGGCCGCCGAGAGCGCCGTGCCGTGGGCGAGGATCCCGGCATAGACCATCAGCAGCTCGCTCGCCGAACGCAGTTCTCCGCCCAACATGATCCAGCGGAAGCGCACCTGCGCATCCACGCCCAGGATGTCGCGCTCGTAGAGCCCGCGTAACACCCCGAGGGCCTCGAGCAGCGGGTGCGCCGGGGCGGCCTGCCAGGGCAACCTCGCCAGCGCCTTCAGGAGCGCACGCACTGGACGTACGCCCGCGATCAATCGCGCGCGAACGATTTCGGCACGGCTGCGGGGACGGCGGGCGCGGTGCGCTTGAATGAGCGACAGGAGCTGCTCGCGCATTGCCTCGTTTGAGACTTCCGAGTCGCTGACCAGCCGGGCAAGCTCACCGAGCAGCTCCTGATACAGCCGCGCCCAGTCGGTCAGCTTGGCATCGACTCCGACGGCAACCATGCGCCACAAACCCGCCACCCTTCGGCACGCACCATCAGCAACAGCCGATCAGTGCTCACCAGCAGGCAATGGCGCAGGAAACACGCCACTTCGATCGTGCGCGCAGGCTCGGCAATCCGCGCCGCCACCGCCGGAGCCCCGGTGGCCAGCCGGCGGGCGTACCGGCGAACAATCGCATCGGAGAGCTCCCTCAGGTGCCGCTCGACCCCCAGCTACCTCACTGCTCGACCCGGCTCGAGGACCTCCTCGATCTGTCGGGAGGAATGCTTCGCCGGCGCCGCCGATACATCGCCCGGAGCGACGCCAGATCCGGGACGATGACGTCGAATTGCTGACCCAGGCGCTGCCAGAGCGCCGGCGGCACTATCCGCACCGCTTCATGCAGTCGCCCCGTCATACGCAGGAAACCGATCTGCAGCGCCAGAGCGATCTTGAGGGCCGGGCCACGGCGCTCCTCGATCACCCGCCGCTCATTCCCGGTAAACGTGAAGAACGCCTCGACCTCGAAGTCGCTCAGATCACGCGGCAGACATCGCCGCCCCAGCCACGTCGACTGCCAGTCGTTCATGCTCTGGACCTCCCCGCCGGGCACCGCCATAGCCCGCCAGAAAGCCAAACAGCAACCGATTGAATCAGCTAGGAACTCTCGCCTCGGCCCCTAGAATCCCCGAGAACTCCTAGCGGAACTTTTGGCACCGAAATCACGGGAACCCGGCAGCAGTGCATCGGGAGCGTGCTGTGGCCCGCGCAGGGCACTGCGGGTGCGACGACCGGAATGTGTCGGCCACCGCCCCGGCATGGCCGGGCCCGTGACCAACCCCTCGCGATCGACGTTCACCGGCCTCACAACAGCACGCGTGACCCGCCATTCTGTAACGAGATCCCGGAAAGCACATCCGGGCGCAGCAGCTTGATGTGGCGCGCCTTCACTTCGACCCAACCGGCACGCCGGAAAGCGCCGAGCGCGCGGCTCACCGTCTCCAGCGTGAGACCCAGATGACGGGCGATATCTCGCCGGCTCATGCTTAGGCGGAAATGCGTCG
>JAPTUI010000189.1 GCA_028067895.1 Pseudomonadota bacterium
CGGCCAGAGTCCTCGGCTGGCGAGATAGTCGACGGCATCGGGACAATCCGCCACGGCGCACGTCGAGCGCGTCAGAGCGCGCACGCGGGCCGGACGGGTGGCAACGGCAGGGGCGACGACCTGCGGCGCTCCTGACGCAATAGGCGCGGTTTGGCGGGGCGTTGGTTCGTCGCGCCCGTCGAGTCCGGCAGCGTGCATGACGTGGCGGCGCGTCTCCGGGAATCCCCATCCGTAGACGCGCATCAGCAGCGCGAAGCCGTCCCCGGCACCGCAGCCGCGGCAGATGAAGTCACCGCGCAGTTTGCGGTTGTCGAACGTGAACCGATCGCGACCACCGCACGCCGGACACGGCCCGGGCTTCTTCGGCCGCAGCGATTCCTCGGGGATGCCGAGCTGCACCAGGATGGCCGGCCAGCCCGAGCCGATGCGCGCGTGAATGTCGACGGCGCGCAGCATCACGCTACCCTCGAGCGCGAGCGCGCGTACTTGATGCGCCGATGGGTCAGCCATCCGGCGACCTGTGCGCTCGGCGTCTCTGGCTGCATCGACCAGTACCGGCCGGGGATCTGCTGCTCGGGTAGCCCGAACCGTTCGCGCATGGCGTGCCACGCAGCCGCCCGACATTTGTTCGTGGTGCTCTGCCACTTCACCGGATTGCGTCGGGCAGCATCGCCGAGCGCCTCGCGGAAGAACTGCTCGACCTCGGGCGAGTGAGCGCTCGGGCCCTGCGCGTCGGCCTCGACGTCGAGCTCGGCGAGCGCTGCAGATTGAACCTTGACCGCCTTGGCAGTGGGTGCCGGTGCCCAACCACACTCCTTGCAGGCGCTGCCGTCCTCGCTAACCAGCCACGTGTGATGACACTCGGGACACATGCGCGGCCGCTCGACGGTCTTGGTGCGCGCGTGCTTCTCGGCTTCCCGGTTCACGTTGCGCGTGTCGTCGAGGTTCCAGCCGAAGTCCGACGTTGGCAGCCCGAGGTTCTCGACTACGCGGCCGTGGTCGATCAGCAGAAAGTGCTCCTTGCCCGGCGCCGGTCGCATCCCGCGCCCGACCATCTGCAGGTACATCGGCAGGCTGCGGGTCGGCCGCGCGAGCACGATGCACTCGACGGCCGGCACGTCGACGCCGTAGGCCATGAGGAAGCAGTTGACGAGCACCATGGTCTGGCCGCTTTCGAGCCGCTCGATTGCGCCCTCGCGGGTTCCTTCGTCGTCCTGGACGGTGAGAATCTCTGCCGCTATGCCGGCGCGGCCGAAGCCCTCGACCAGCGATGCGCCGTGTGCCTTCGAGCAGGCAAACACGATGGAGCGCTTGCCGGCGGCGATCGCGAGCCAGTTCTCGATCACATCGCCGATGAGCTTCGGGCGCGAGAGCAGTTGCCCCACCGCGCCCTCGGCGTAATCGCCGGCCGCATCTTTCGGGAGCGCTTTGAGTTCCTCGCGCGACACCACCGGGACATTGAAGATCCGAGGCCGCACGAGACTGCCGGCGCGGATCAGCTCGAGGATGGACGGCCCGAGTATCAGTCGGTCGAACGCCATCGAAAGGGACTTGCCCGACTTGCGTGCCGGCGTGGCCGTGAAGCCGAGCCGCAGCGCGTTGGGATACTGCTCGAGGATGGCCAGGCGCGAATCAGCAGCCGCGAGGTGCGCTTCATCGAAGATCACGACGTCCGCCGCAGGCAGCGGCATGACGCCATCCCCGAGGCAGCGGCGGTACAGCGTGTCCGCGCTTGCGACCTGCACGAACTGGAACGCATCGAACATGCCGCGCAGCTCGGCCGCGATGATGCCGTGCGGTACGCCGAACGCCTCGAGGCGCTCGTGGATCTGACGCACCAGCCGTGTGCGCGTCGCCAGGATCAGCACGCGAAGCTGCTGGCCGTAGGCGCAGATCGTGATTGCCGCAATCTCATGCGTCTTGCCGCCGCCGGTCGGAAGCTGACGAAGGATCCGGCGCTCGCCGTCCCGCACGGCCTGCGCGATTTCAGCGATGCCCTGGCGCTGGTACGGCCTCAGCGCGGCGCAGGCGATCGGCAGCGAATCCAAGAAGCTTGCGAGGGGAAGAGTATTCACGGCTCAACCCTCCCGAAGTTCCTTACTGCATCACCCTGTAGATACTCAGTAGGAAGAGGGCTAGCCGCCCCTTCGTAAGCATCTTCAGTATTGTTTTGTGTTGATGCTTGAGCATCGCTTGAGCACTTGCCAAGCATTTGCTTAGCATTTGCTACTCGGGCGTTGCCTCCTTTTCGTCCGCTCTCAGCTCTGCGGTGTGCGATTACGACGGCCTTTGCGCGGTGTTCCTCGAGCCGTTGATTGCGGCGCAGGCCGTCCGCGTCCTTCGGGAATTTCGGCGCCACTTGCGGCCAACCGATGCGCCACTCGGCCGGTGTCGCGCCAATCAATATGCGGAGTTCCGTCGGTTCTGCCGACAAGCCGCCCTGTTCCCACTGAGCATCGAGCAGCTCGCGATAGATCGCCCTGGAAATCAGCGGCCAGCCGCGAGTTGCCGCCAGGAAGTCACGCGGGAACCACGGCATCATGAACAAATTCGGCTTGTTCATGCGGCCTCCGGACCGGCGCCGGCACCTTCAAATGCCTCGCGGTGCCATGCGAATATTTCGCTACCGTGTGCGTGTGTGAATTCGTGCTGAAATGGCTCGGCACAGGTAGCAAGGAAGTCGAGAAAGGCGTCAGGGTCGCCAGTGATCGATTGCTCTGGCGAATAGTTCAGGACCTGCGCCCAGCGCAGCACGTCTTGCCGTAGCCGCTTGCGAATTGCTGGGCCGAGTGGAATGACGCGCGCGTTCACGCGGCACCTCGCGCTCGCAGCCCGAGCGGCCAGCGGCCTCGGGTGTGCCACGCCAGCCGCGTGATGTCTGGTTGGCCGCGGTCGCAGACGATGCATGGCTGTGCGGCGCGCGTGCCGTGCTTGGCATCGGTGTCGCGGCAGTCGCGGCAGATGCCACATCCGGGGCAGATAGGCTCGCGGCAGCCGCAACCTGCGCAGGCTGCTTGTGGCGTGGCCGTTCCCCGTGTCAGAATAATCTCCATGCGACGATCCTTTGCGCCTCGGTCCGCTCGAACGGCCGGGGCGCGTTCGTTTTGGGGGTTAGGCGGCGACCGACGAGGGATTCGGCCGGCGTGGACGGCCAGCAGCCAGCAGGCGTGCGCGGGCGGCGAGATAGTCGCCGAGGCGCCAGCGGGCACGGCCACCGAGGTACCCGATGGGCTCGGGTAGGTCGCCTCGACTCACCATGTTGCGCCGGGTGCGGTCGACGATGCCGAGGTCGGCATCGATGTAGGCGCTATCGATTAGACGCTCGGGGTCTACGGGAATGTTTGCGCTCTGCATTGTCGCTCCTGAGTCCGGCTGATACCGGAACTGTTAGGAGGAGCGTGCGCGACCTCAGGGGGAGAAAAGAGCGGGGGCTTAAGTCACCTTGCGGTCATTCGGCGCGAGCAGCAGTCCATGCGTCCTCGCCCCCTGCTTTCTTCCAAGCGGCCTGGACAATCGAGAGGTTCAGCTTCAGCCGACGAGCAACTCGGGAGATCGCTTGGGTTACCGGGCTATCGATTCCGCTCTGGCGCAGCCTTTCCATTTCGAGGCCGACTGCCAAAATGATGACCGCTTCACGATCCGGAGATACCTGCGGCCGCGAATTGGTCCAAACGCCAAACGCCTTGCGCGCATCGATGCCTTGGCTGATTGCGTCGAGCGCTCCTGCGACAAATTCCAGGTAAACGCACCGCTCAGAATCGGGAAGCTGACTGCTCAATACACCGCGAATGGCCTGAGCCGCGTACTCGGCGACGCGCGCAGCTGCGGGAATGTTCCCATTCTCAATCAGCCGGACCTGCTGGCGCGCCATCTCAACCAGGTCGTGGTTTTCGTTAGCCATGCCGCACCATCGGCACGACAGCCTGCTCGCGCCCTTCGATAATCGCCTGCAGATGATTTCCCCAGCGCTCGAGCGCGGCGTGCTTCCCAGGCAGGTAGTCGTGCCGGTCGTAGACCTCAGCGATATCGCCGGTGGAATGGTTGAGCACCTTCTCGACATGCAGCCGGGGCAGGCCGAGCTTCGTCATGAAGCTGGCGGCAGTGCGGCGTAAATCGTGGGGTGTCCAATGCGCTATGCCGAGGTGGTCGGCGTTCTGTCGCACAGCGCGTGACAAGACGCCTTCCGAGTCGGCCTTCGCATGCCGCTTGCTCGCGTGCGCCGGCAGCACCGCGGGGCTGTCGCCTGCCAGTTCCTTGAGCCGCCGCAGCAGCGTGACCGCCAGATCGGACAGCGGTACCACGTGGGGCTCGGGTTTGTCTCGCCGGCTATGGGCGGACTTCAGCAGTTCCACCGGAATGGTCCACAGCTTGGCGTCGAGGTCGAAGTGATCCCACCGGGCCTGTGTGAGCTCGCCGCGGCGCTGGCCGGTGACGAGTAGGAGCTTCAGCGCCAGGCGCGTCTGCTCGGCCATGTCGGCCGTGTCGAGGTTCGTCCAGAGCGCGCGGATCTCCTCGGCCGTCAGGATGCGATCGCGCGGGCACTCGGTGCCACCGGGAGGCTTTACGCCGGCCATCGGAGACGCTGGAATCAAATCCTTCGCTGCGGCCCACTCAAAGAACTGCTTGAGGAGCGCATAGGTGCGATTGGCCGTCACGGGCGAACCGCGGTCGACGATGCCATCCAGGAACGCGATGATCTGGCGCTTGGTGAGTTCGGGCGCTTTGACCTGGCCGAGTTCACTCAGGAAGGTTGGCACCGGCTTTGCGCCTTTCTTTCGGCGCGCCGTGGGCGCATCCGGCGCTCGATATCCGAGTAGGGCGCCAGCTGCGTCCGGCCGCTTACGGCCTTCTGCGCGAGTCTTGACCCAGGCGCTGCGGGACTCATCCCACCGCTCAGCGCGCAGCTCGCGGTGCACGAACTGCTCGACGAGGCTGGCCACCGTATCGGCGCCGGCCCGCTCGGCCCGGGCCTGCTCGGCCGCTCGGCGTCGCTTCTCGCGTTCCTCGAGCGGGTCGAGCCCCTTGGCCAACTCCCGCTGTGCCTGAGCGTGCATTTCGTGTGCATCAGCGAGCGATAGACCGCCCTTACCGAACTCCCCGAGCACCATCACGCGCCGCTCGCCACCAGGGGCGCTGTAGCGGAATCTGAAGCTGACAGCGCCCGAGGGGAATACGCGCACCATCAGACCCTCGCGGCCGTCGACGGTGTAGTCGGTGCGCTGCGCAGGCCGATTCTTGGGCTCCTTGCGCGCCTCGAGCCAGGTGGTGGTGACCTTCATAGGGCTGCACCTGATCGGCGCTGGTACCCCGCTACAAGCGGTCGGAGAGGGTCTGCAAGAGGTCGGCTGGGGGTACCAGCCGGGGTACCAGCAGCAGCACCAACGTGCTCGGGGTACCAGCCGGGGTACCAGAAAACCCCGTCTCGTGATTTCCTACCTGTTCCTAACGGTGCCGTGCTAGAGTCCCGCGGAAATCAGGGTTTCGTGGCTTGGTCGCGATCCATGTGTTAGGAATACGCCGGAATGTTCGGGAACGCAATATCTGCATGGCATGCAAGAGGTCGACGGTTCGATCCCGTCTGGCTCCACCATCCTTACTCCTGGTCCAAGGCGAATCTCTGCTCGGCCATCCGGCGCGTGTCCGGCGTGCCAGGTGCGTGCAGGCTTGCGCGCCCGGTCCGGCAGGGGCGGCAGCCTGGGCCCGGCGCACGAAGAATGCATCCGGACGGGTCCTCTCTCGGCGGTAACACGGGTGACGCCAGTTCGCCTGCTCGAGGCGCTGACCTGCCGACGGAGTCGCTCGGCTCCGTCGGGGGTGCCAATTCCCCCTTATGATTGCTGTTTCCAGCGCGCCAGATCTTCTACCGTAATTCCCAGTCCGGCGATCCTCGAGCTGTCGAGATTGTCGAGCTCCGCTTGCACGTCCGAGAAAAACTTTTCTCTATGCTGCGGCTCGATGTTGCTTGGAACATGCGCCGTGATCCACTGCGCCACTTTTGCCGGTGGTACGGCTTGCCGCACCAATTCCGCCACCATCGCGCGGCGCAATGGTCGGTATAGCGCCGAGATCTCGTCGAACCCGATGACCTTTGCCTGATTATCAAAGCGGTCGCAGCTACGACGGTACGACCAGACGTAGAGATCTGCGAGCGGCCCGACTTCATTAAGCTCGTACAGGACGATCGTTGCCTTCAGGTACGCGTCGGGGTTCACTTCCACAAACGACTGCGGCACGAAGTCTCCCCGGATCAACGGAATGATCGACGCAAGTCGTGCCGTTCGCTTGTTCACGTCCACGAAGGCCTGCAGGTAAGAGAGGTGCACGAGGAGAAACAAGCTCTGCTCGAAGGGGTCTACTATCGCGCGCGCCTTCGCAAGCAGTGCATTGAGGAGCCTCGTGAGGCGCTCTCTACCTTCGATCGGCGCATAAGTCGTGCCGGAGACGCGGACACTCTCATTGCGGATCTGCCCGGCCGCTCCTGGCGACACCAGACTGTCAGCAAGGAGGTAATGGATCGTGCGAATCGCCGATTCGTCTGGTTCCAGCGTCTCCACGTGACGCACGAGGTAGGCGATTGCTTCCTTGTGATTGAGGATCATGATGCGCTCGGCATCGGGCTTTCCAGGTGCCGCTGTGCCTTGCAGCAAGAGCCGCTCGGTGTCTGCCAGCGTGTAGGTGTTGCCTTCAAGTCGGGCAGAGTTGTAGCTGAAATCGATGAGCAGGCGATCGTAGATCTTCCGAATGTAAGTGCCTGCCTGCCTGAAGATCGGATCGCGTTTGCCGAGCGTCTTCAATGCTTCACGCTGCAAGACCGAGAAATACGCACTTTCGTTCGGCACGTACGCTGCCAGCCACTCCTCTCGGTAAGTCGCCGGCGATCGCGTGTAAAGCGGCGCCTCGATGCGCTTGAGCAGGGCCGCGTTTTGTGCGGAAAAGATCGCGGCCGGAATCCGGCTGTCGGGCACAGCTCCCGCCGCTGCGTGCCCCGCGAGCGCGCTTGGTGATCGCAATCGATACCGACGACCCTTGCGCTCGCCGCGGGTCTCGATGTCGCCGTTTCCGGCGAGAGCCGCGAGCCAGTTGCGCAGCGTGCGGTCGGGGACATCGCCGATCGCTCCCTTTAGCTCGGCAGCGGACATCCAGCGATCGGGTGCAGCCTTCAGGACACCCAGGAGAGTGGATTTATCGGCCATTTATCGGCCAATATATCGGCCATCTGCGAGGAGTTCAAGCGAAATCGGCCATATATCGGCCAATCCTCGTCACATATCGGCCTAGGACGACATGGCAGTTTCTTAAGCCATGCTGCTTCAGGGCGTCACACAAGCGCGGAGCGCGGTCATTCTCCGAACCGGACGGCCAGAGCCGCCCGCAAATCGTATTCTGGGGTCTAGTCTTTCGATGCGCGTGCCGCGCCCCGATCGGCGCCCCCGGTTACCGGGCGCTTTTGCTGCGCCCGTTCGGGCGTGCTGCGAGGGGCTCACGACGCAGCACGAGCGCCATCATCCAGGGACCCTCCGCGGCCGAGTTCCTTTACTCTCGCTCTGCTGCGCTCGTCTCGGGGCGCCTCGACCGGCTGCCCTGGCGCTTGCTCAAGCGGAAGGTTTCAGACGAGTCCGAGATCGCGGGGACGGGCGCCCGGGAACACCGCGCCGACCTCATGTGCTTTCAGACCCCACAGGCGTGCGAACACGCCGCCGAGCACGTCCCGGTAATCACTGAGCACGGGGTAGTCACGGTTCTGATTGAGCGTTGTGGGCGAGAGTGCGATCTGCTCACCCGCGATCCGACCTCCGCGCACCGAGCCGCCGAGCACCCAGTAAACGGTGCCGTGACCGTGGTCGGTGCCGCGATTGCCGTTCTCGCGAAAGGTGCGACCGAATTCGCTGAGGACGACGACGGTCAGGTTGCGCCAGGCCGGGCCGGTGGCGCGAGCCAGCGCCGCCAGCCCGTCACCCAGTGCCGCGAGCTTCGTCGCGAGTTGACCCTGGGCGCCATTCGCCGTCGCCTCGTAGACATGGGTGTCCCAGCCGCCCACGTCGATGAATCCGATGTCGAAGCTGTCGCGCATGAGCGCGCCGACCCGGGCAGCAACGCTGACGAATCCTCCGGGGTTGATCGCCCCACGACTCGCGGCGCGCATCTCGGCCGCCCAGCGACCCATGCTCATGTCATGTCGTACTTCGCTCTGTACCGAGAAGCCTTCTGCAACGGCACCCGCCTGCGACGTGTCGCGCCACATCTGCTCGAGCTTTGCTTGTTGCCGCGGTGCAATCTGCGCACGCACAGGGTGGCTGAGCACGATATTGGGAATTCGCGCCGGACCCTGCAGAGACAATGGAACTTCCGCGGAAAATGTGATCGGTCGGGCGCGCCCGTCGAGTTGCTGTACGAGACGGTTGAGGAATCCGTCATTGAAATCATGCGTTTGCGGCCCCTGTCCGAGTTCGATGTGGTCCTGGGTCTCGAAGTGGCTGCGCGTCATGTCCCGCGTGCCCGCAAAGGGCACGAACGCCAACTGCTTGCGCTGCCAGAGCGGGAGCATGCTTAAGCGCAGCGCCGGGTGCAGTGCCCAATCCGCATCCAGGGGCAATGCTCCGTCGGCACCGCTTCCCGGCCTCGGCACGGCGATATGGGGGCGCGCTTCGTAGTAGAAATCACTCTGATACGGCACCAGCACATTGGTCGCATCGTAGGCGCCGCGCAGGAATACCAATACGAATTTGGGACCTGCCGTGCCGCCGGCGGCCCAGACGCGCGCGCTCGGCAGAAGGCAACTTGCGACCGCGGATTGCAGGAAATGCCGACGATGCATGGCTAAACCCTCTCGGCTCGTGTCGGGGTGACTTTCACTCGGTCATGAATTCCGGCGAGGAGAGCCACAAGGCGTTCCAGCGCACGCGACGGCGGGTCTGGGCCAGGGCGGTCCGGGTGGCGCGACTCAGGGTCGGCTCGCTCGCGACGAATACAGCACTGTGCTCAAGATCAGGGGGCGATACACGCCGCGATCCGGTGACAGGGGCGGGAGTTGCGGGGCGCGCTCGCGACCCTCGGCCACTTGACCTGAACAGCGCCGGTGCGCCGGCCGCCAGCTGCTGCGCCAGAGCGAAGCGCACCGTGAGTTGTCCCGGGCTGCTCCAGGCGTCGGCGTCGAGCGGATAACCGTCGGGGGTTTTTCGACCATAGAGCGGCTCGCCCAGCCGGTAGAGCATGCCGATGAGCGGTTGCGGATGGGTGATGATCCGCCCCGTAACGGTAGCGCGCACGGCGGAGATCAGATAGCGCATCGGGTCCTTGAATTGAGGATGCGCCAGACTCGCGCTGAACTCACGACTCGTCAGCAGGGTGCGCATCACTGCGCGGATGTCCCCGTCGGTGCGTTGCCAGGTGTGCACCATGGCGGCAATCAGGGCCGGGGAGGGCTGATCGGCGCAGAAATACTGCGCGAGCTCAAGACTGATGTGACGGGCGGTGGCCGGATCATCGGCGAGCAGGGTGATGACCTGCTCGATCTCTCCCACACCTTGTCCCGAGAACGTGTGGCCCATGACGCGCTCGGGCTGCGGATCGTGCCGGGCGGGATTGAAGACCACCAGGCCGCGTTGCCAGAGCCAGCCGCGCAGCGCCGGTCGCACCCGCACGGGCCTGTCGATCAAGTCGACCCCGAGTCCGGTCAACACATGCGCGAGGTCGGTCACGTCACGCTGCGTGTAATCGGCGCCGAGACCGACGGTATGAAGCTCCATGACTTCGCGGGCGTAGTTCTCGTTGATGTGGCCGCGGTGATTCTCGGCATTGTTCAGGTACAGCAGCATCTGCGGGGAGAACATCGTTGCCTGCAGGAGGCTGCGGAAATGGCCGAGGGCGTGCGGTGCGATGACCCTGCGTACATAGTCATCCATCATCGGGCCGATGTTGCCGCCGCGGAACACATTGAAATGATTCACCCAGAACCAGATGAGGCGCTGGCGCAGCGAGTCGCGCCCGTAGACGGCGCGCAGCAGCTCATCGTCCATGGCCTCTCGAGTCAGCGCGTTCATGCGCCGATGCAACGCCTTCAGCTCGCGCTGGAACGTCTGCGCGTCAGCTTGGGTGCCTCGCGACCCGCGTCGGTTGCGCCGCAGACGCCGCTCTGCGACCACGAGGCGGGGCATCCACGTCTCGAGCGGTGCGCGGACGGGCAACTGGGAGAGCGCCTGGGCGATCGGCGCCGGCATGTCGGCCTGCGCATGCGGATTCAGTTGACGCTCGAGGAACCGGGTGGCGCCGAGCCGCTGCAACTGACGCAGCTCAGCGGCGTTTGCGCCCCAACCGATTCGATCCAGGAATGCCGTCGGATGGGCGCGGGCAGCTGCGTCCAGGGTCGCGGCGCGGCGTTCGGGCACTGGAATGGAATGCGGCGCTGACACGGCAGGGACGGGAGCGGCCGCGACGCAGCCGCTCAGCAGCGCCAGCGCTGCGAGCGCGCCTGCGCGAAGAGGTGTGCTGCGTCTGTGACGCGGGGGAGCGGCCCCCGGCGGCATCTCAAGGTCCAGTGCCGCCCGATCCTGGCGCTCGATCGCCCGCCGCACTTGCCGGGCCCGTACGCCATCGGCGCGCTGCGCCGGATCTAGGCTGCCGGCCTGCTTCGTCTCTGCACCCGGTCTGGTCATGCTCCCCATAGCGCGGTGCTGCCCGCCGGGTTGACGGGACACAGTGCGATGCACGTCGAAAATCGAGCCGTCGGGGTACGCCGCAAACGTCGCCGATCCGCTCAGGCGTACGCGGGAGTTATCCTGTGGGCTCGCCGGTCACACTGTGCAGCCGCAGGCATCCGCGCCGTACGGGGGCCTCAGGAGGCGACTGGTGTCGTGCGAACTCAGTCGCCCAGGAGCTCCGGATTGCGCACCGCGCCCCGGTCGGCGCTGGTGACGAGCTTGGCATACGCCTTCAGTGCGGCGCTGACCTTGCGTGGACGGGCGCTGCGGGGCTTCCAGCCCTGAGCAGCCTGTGCAGTGCGTCGCTCGGCCAGCACCTCATCGCTCACCTCAACGTGCACCGTGCGTGCCGGGATGTCGATGACGATGGTGTCTCCGCTCTGAACCAGACCGATGGTGCCGCCTTCGGCGGCCTCTGGCGACACATGGCCGATGGACAGCCCTGCGGTACCGCCGGAGAAGCGCCCGTCGGTGATCAACGCACAGGCCTTACCCAGCCCCTTGGACTTGAGGTAACTCGTCGGGTAGAGCATCTCCTGCATCCCAGGGCCGCCCCGCGGACCCTCATAACGGATCAACACGACGTCGCCGGCCTTCACCCCGCCATTGAGGATGCGCTCGACCGCTTCCTCCTGGCTCTCCACCACGACCGCGGGCCCCCGGAAGCGCAGGATGCTTGCGTCGACGCCTGCGGTCTTCACGATGCAGCCTCGCTCGGCGAGGTTCCCATACAGCACGGCGAGGCCACCGTCCTGGCTGTAGGCTGTGTCGCGGCTGCGGATGCATCCGGCGGCGCGGTCCGTGTCGAGCTCCTCATACCGGCGGTTCTGTGAGAACGCCACCTGAGTGCGCACGCCGCCGGGTGCGGCGCGGAAGAACTCGTGCACGCTCGGCTCTTGGGAACGGGTGATGTCCCAGCGCTCGAGCGCCGCAGAGAGCGATTCGGTGTGAACCGTGGGGACTGAGCTGTCGAGCAGCTCGGCGCGCTCGAGTTGCCCGAGGATGGCCATGACGCCCCCGGCCCGGTGCACGTCCTCGAGGTGAAAGTGACTCGACGGCGCGACCTTGCACAGGTTCGGCACCCGCCTCGAGAGCCGGTCGATGTCGCTGATGCGAAAGCCGACGCCCGCCTCCTCGGCGGCCGCGAGCAGATGCAGCACGGTGTTGGTCGAGCCGCCCATGGCGATGTCGAGCGACATCGCGTTCTCGAACGCTGCCTTGCAGGCGACGTTGCGCGGCAGGACGCGGCTGTCGTCGTGCTCGTAGTAGCGCCGGGTGAGCTCGACGATCAGACGGCCGGCGGTACGAAACAGCTGCTCACGGTCTGCATGCGTGGCGACCAGTGTGCCGTTGCCGGGCAGGGACAGTCCGAGCGCCTCGGTGAGGCAGTTCATCGAGTTGGCGGTGAACATCCCTGAGCACGAGCCGCAGGTCGGACACGCGGAGCGCTCGATGGTGCGCACGTCGGCGTCGGAGACGCGCTCATCGGCAGCGGCGACGATGGCATCGATGAGATCGAGCGAGGCGCTCTTGCCGGCGAGCTGCACCTTGCCGGCCTCCATCGGGCCGCCGGAGACGAACACCGTCGGGATGTTCAGCCGCAGTGCCGCTATCAGCATGCCCGGGGTGATCTTGTCGCAGTTCGAGATGCACACCAGCGCATCGGCGGTGTGCGCATTGCACATGTACTCGACGCTGTCGGCGATGATGTCGCGCGAGGGCAGGCTGTAGAGCATGCCGTCGTGGCCCATGGCGATGCCGTCGTCCACCGCGATGGTGTTGAATTCCTTGCCGACGCCGCCGGCCCGCTCGATTTCCCCGATGACCAGCTGGCCGAGATCTTTCAGGTGCACGTGCCCGGGCACGAACTGCGTGAAGGAGTTCGCCACCGCGATGATGGGCTTCTCGAAGTCGCCATCCTTCATGCCCGTGGCGCGCCAGAGGGAGCGGGCTCCGGCCATGTTGCGTCCGGCGGTGCTGGTGCGGGAACGATAAACGGGCATGTTTGCGGCTCCCTGAGGCGGCGGCGAGCCGCACTGGATGGTCGGGGAGGATAGTGTGAATCCGGATCTGCTATAGGGGATAATACAATATCGATGTATCTCCTATAGGGTTTACGAATAGTGGAACTGCGCCAGCTGCGCTATTTCATCGCGATTGCCGAGGAGGGCAGCTTCTCGCGGGCGGCGCACCGGCTGCACGTCTCGCAGCCACCGCTTTCGACGCAGATCAAGAGCCTCGAGACCGAGCTCGGCGTGCGCTTGCTCGAGCGCACCCCTCGGGGCGTCACTCTGAGTGGCGCGGGCGCGGCCTTCCTCGAGGAAGCGCGGGCCGTGCTCGCACGGCTGGACGTTGCGCGCCAGCAGGCGCTGCGCGCTGCGCGCGGCGAGCTCGGTGTGCTCTCGGTCGGGTTCGTGTCGATTGCCGACTACGGTGTCCTGCCGCCCGCCCTGCAGAGCTTCCGGGCACGCTTTCCGGCGGTCGAGGTGCAGTTGCATGAGCTCACGAGCGATGCGCAGGTTCCTCTTCTGCGCGCCGGCCGGCTCGATCTGGGTATCGCGCTGGCACCGGTGGATGCGCCCGATTTGGAGTTCGAGCGGCTGCTGCGCGAGGAACTCGTGCTCGCCGCGCCGGCGGCGCACCCGGCGGCGCGGGACGCCGGGTCCATCGATCTGCGTGCCCTGTCGAAGGAGAGCTTCATCGTCCCGCCACGCGACATCGCCCCCGGCCTGTACGATCTGACCATCAGTTACTGCCGCTCGTTCGGCTTCGCCCCGCGCATCACGCAACAGGCGCGGCAGATGCAGACCGTGATCGGACTGGTCTCGAGCGGAATGGGCTTCGCCTTGGTTCCGGCTTCGGTACGCAACCTGCGCCGTGCCGGCGTGCGTTACCGACGGCTGCGGCGCAAGGCCGTGAGCATCGAGTTGGGTATCCTCACGCGCGCGGACAGTCACAATGCGGCGCGGGAGCACTTCGTGGCGGCGCTGAAAGCGGCGGCCCGCGCAGCGCCCGTCCCGGAGTGATTCAGCGGCGCGGTGCGGCCTGAGGACACGGCAGGTCCGCCGTGTGGGCCGTGACCGACTCCGAGCCGCTCCCCGGCAGGCTCGAGCGCAGCTGGATGCCGTCGTGCTCGCTCAGCAGTCGGGCCAGCCAGTCGACAAACACGCGGACCTTGCGCTGCAGGTGCCGGTTGTGCGGATAGACGATGTGCAGCGGCGCGGGTTCGGCGAGCCACTGCGGCAGGAGTAGCTCGAGCGTGCGGCGTTCCATGGCGTCTTTGAGCACGAAGGCGGGCAGCTGGGCGATGCCGAGACCCGCCTCGGCGGCCGTGACGTAGCTGTTCTCGTCCTCGAGCGCCAGATGGCTCGGGAATACCGCCGCGATGCGCTCGGCGCCCTTGGAAAAGACCCATTGGACGGTATCACCGGTCCGGGGGGGAGAACCGGTTGATGCAGCGATGGTCGCGAGTTCGCGCGGATGCTGCGGCACGCCGTGGACGGCGAGGTAGGCCGGTGCGGCGCAGGTGGCGAAGTACAGGTCGCCCACGCGACGTGCCACGAGGGAGGTGTCGGTCACCTCGCCGATGCGCAATGCGCAGTCGATCCCGTCGGCGATGAGATCGAAGTGACGCTCGTTGCAGCACAGCGCCAGCTCGATGTCGGGGTACTCGGCAAAGAACGCCGGCAGCGCCGGGAGGATGACGCTGCGGGCGATGAGCGTCGGCGCGTCGATACGGATCCGCCCGTGGGGCGCGGTAGTGCGCTGCGAGAGCGCATCTTCCACCTCGCGCAGTTCTGCGAGGAGTGCGCGGGCCCGTTCGTAGTACGCGGCGCCATCCGCCGTCACGCTCACGCGTCGAGTCGTCCGATGCAGCAACTTCACGCCGAGTGATGTCTCGAGGCCCTGCAAGAGGTTCGTGGCCGTCGCCTTCGGAATGTGCAGTCCCTCGGCGGCGCGTGCGATGCCGCCGGTTTCGACGATACGCACGAACAGGGTCATTGCCTGGAACTTATCCATGGATTGTTCGGTGAGCCGAATAAAGAGATCAGTAACGGCGCTTTAATCCCGGAGAAGAGAGCAATAGCATGCGGCCCTGCGGTTCATCGGGGAGGCAGCAATGGACGGAATGACGCGGGTGGTCACGGATCAGACCTTTGAGGCGGAGGTGCTCGCCTCAGCCCATCCGGTTCTGGTGGACTACTGGGCGGCACGCTGTGTGCCGTGCAGGATCATGCGTCCGCTCATCGAGCAGGCGGCAGCGCAGTACGCCGGCCGCTTGATGGTCGTGACGCTCGATGCCGATGAAAATCCCGTGGCACCGACGCGCTTTGGCGTTCGCGGTTTCCCGACCTTCATGATCTTCCGGCAGGGCCGGCCGGCGGACGTGCGCGTCGGATCGATGAGCCGCAGCCAGCTGCAGGCGTTCATCGAGGCGCAGCTCTGAGGGTCCTACTCTTCGTCGTCGCGCGCCACGCTGACCAGCCAGTGGCGTACGGCGGCGAGCGTTTCTGCGCTCAGTGCCTTCTGCAGTCGGGCATCGACGGTCAGCGCGGCATCGCGCGCGCGATCGAGCAGGTTCTCCCCCGAGGTGCTCAGGACGAGTGTCAGTACGCGGCCGTGGATGGGATGGGCCTGACGCGCCACCCACTTCCTCTGCAGCAGTACGGCGATGATGGCGTGGACGGTCTGCGGCGTCAGCATCGTCAGGCGGGCAATGTCGGCGTTCGAACAGCCGGGATAGGCGCGGATCATCGTGAGCACCAGGAACTGCGGGTGCGTCAGGTCGAGAGGGGCGAGGATCCGATCCATCCGTTTGCGCTGCGCATGGGCCGCCTGGCGCAGCAAGTACCCCAGATGACCCGCCGCGCCGCGTTTGCCTTCGCCGATGGCGGGAATGGCGGTCCTCGGCGGCCGGAGTTCTTTGCGCTTGCTCATATATCAGGGCACGAATACTATATTCGGGCCCTGATATGTGCAACGCTGAGGCGTGCCGGAGCCCCCATGAGTGCATCCCCGAGCCTGGA
>JAPTUI010000402.1 GCA_028067895.1 Pseudomonadota bacterium
CGGCCTTCCCGAGGGCCTTCCCGTGGTTCGGCGAGCCGCGTCATTGGGAGGGATACCTGGCCGATCTCGCCGAGCAGCTCGGCGCCATCGATGCCCCGCCACTGCTTATGCGAGAGTGAGTCCGGCGGCGGCGAACGGGGTGATATTCGTCAAGGTTTTTCAATATGCTGCGTGCGTCCGGCGTGCGCTGCCGTTACTGTCAAATGAATGACGGACCGTGGCTGTTTCGAAGAAGTGATAAGACCATGTTCTTAGGAAGAGTTCTGCATTCCGGCCGCACCTGCGGCGCCGCACGTTCCGCGGTCCGGCGGGCCTGAGCCGTCGTGCCGGTCCGATCCCGCATCCACACCCCCATGGCCCCCCCCGAAACCCAGACAGTGCCGCCCGAGCCCCCGGCGGGGCTTTCCACCGCATCGACCACCATCGTGCGTGCCGGCCTCGACCTCGGTGAGCATGCCGCGCTGCACCCCCAGGTGCGCAGCTTGGTCAAGGAGGCGGCGCTGCGCAGCGGCCGGGCGGCGCCGGATCTCGGGGTGCTGCTGCAGCTGGTCAGTGAACAGTTCGAGGCGATGGATGCCGAACGCCGCGGCATCGTCCAGTCGATGCGACTGATGGCCGACGAGGCGGCAGAGCTCGCCTACCGGGCGCGCGAATCGGAACTGACCGAGCGGGTCGCGAGCGCCGAGCGGGAGGTCTTCGAGCAGCTCACGCGCAATGTGCCGCTCGGGGAGGCGCTGGCCTCGGTGACGCATTTCATCGAGTCGGTCGGCATAGGCACCCTGGCGGCAATCTCCGTCCTGGGTGAGGACGGTCGCCAGTTCGCGCTGCTGGTCGCGCCGCGGATGACGACAGCGCTGAAGGCGGCGCTCGAGCAGTGCAGCATCGACATCCACAACGGCTCATGCGCCGCGGCGGTGTGCCTCGGCCGCCAGGTGCTGGTGGCCGATGTGGAGAGCGATCCGTTCTGGGAGAAGCATCGCGCGGTGATCGTGGCGGCAGGTCTGCACGCGGCCTGGTCCACCCCCATCAAGGCCACCGATGGCCGGGTGTTTGGCTGTCTCGGTGTCTATCACGCGGTGAGCGGCCTGCCGGGGCAGCGGGAGCTGCGCATCATGGCGCATGCGGCGCAGATCGCCGGCATTGCCATCGAGCGGCGCCGTGCCGAGGAGGCGCAGCGCGCCAGCGAGGCGAAGTTCCGCGGTCTGTTCGAGAGCATTGTCGAGGGGGTCTATCAGAGCGGCGCGGACGGACGGCTGCGCTCGGTCAATCCCGCCTTCGTCAGCATCCTGGGCTACGACAGCGCCGAGCAGCTGTATGCGCTGCCGGATGTCTCCTGTCTTTATTGGAATCCCGAGGACCGGGCCCGCTTCATCGAGCAGATCGAGCGGCAGGACGAGATCCGCAACGCCGAGTTCCTGCTGCGCCGGCGCGACGGCACGCAGGTGGTGGTGTTGGATAACAGCCGCGTGGTGCGCGATGCGAGCGGGCGGGTGACCGGCTACGAGGGCACGATTGCCGACATCACCGAGCGCAAGCGCGCCGAGCAGGCGGTATTCGCCGAGAAGGAGCGCGCGCAGGTCACGCTGCAGTCGATCGGCGATGCGGTGATCAGCACCGATGCGGACGGACGGATCGATTACATCAACCCGGCGGCCGAGCGCGTCACCGCCTGGACTCTGGAGGAGGCGCGCGGCAAGCCGATCGGCGATGTGCTCACCCTGATCGATGAGATCAGCCGCGAGCCGATCGACAACCCGCTGCTGCGCGTGCTCGGCAAGAGTCGCCGCAATCGTGCGAGCGAGCATGCGGTGCTGGTGACCCGCGCCGGCCACGAGGTCGCGATCCAGGAGACCGCAGCGCCCATCTGTGATCGGCAGGACCGGGTGATCGGCGCGGTGATGGTGTTCCATGACGTCACGCGGGAGCGGCGTCTGAAGCGGGCGCTGTCCTATCAGGCGAGCCACGATGCGCTCACGGGCCTGATCAACCGCCGGGAGTTCGACAACCGCGTGCACGCGGCGGTGGCGCGCGCCCGGCGCGGCGAGGTCACGCATGCGCTGCTCTACATCGATCTCGATCAGTTCAAGGTGGTCAACGACACCTGCGGCCACCAGGCCGGTGATCGGTTGCTGCGCGACATCACCGGACTGCTGCAATCGCGCGTGCGGGCCGAGGACACCATCGCGCGCCTCGGAGGTGATGAGTTCGGCGTGCTGCTCGAGAACTGCTCGGTCGAGCAGTCGACGCGCATCGCCGAGGGCGTGCGCCAGGCGATTCACGGGTACCGCTTCGGCTGGGGCGGCGCCACGCTGTCGGTGGGCGCGAGCGTCGGGGTGGTGCACATCGGTGCCGAGACCGAGAGCGCCGCGAGCGTCATGAGCGCCGCGGACATTGCCTGCTACGCGGCCAAGGAGGCCGGCCGCAATCGCATTCATTTCTACGAGTCCGAGGGCAACAATCACCCGCGTCATCGCGAGATGCACTGGGTGGCGCGCGTGACGCGCGCCGTGGAGCAGAATCACCTGGAGCTGTATTTCCAGCCTATCCGGCCGGTGGCCGGCGACCAGGGACTCAACTTCAACGAGCTGCTCGTGCGGCTGCGCGATGACGACGGACGGCTGGTGCCGCCGGGGGAGTTCGTGCCCGCGGCCGAGCGCTACAACGTCATT
>JAPTUI010000237.1 GCA_028067895.1 Pseudomonadota bacterium
CATCACTCGGATACTTGTCGCCCAACGAGTATGCGCGCAGAATGCAACACGTCGATCAACTCCCGTCTATGAGGTCCGCTGCGTAGGGACCACTTCACTCGCGCCATTTCGGGATCAGGTGGCGGTCGCAACGAAGTTCGGGTGGGGCATCAAGCCTGATGGCTCCCGATATGGCCTGGACAGCCGCCCGGAGCACATCCGTGAAGTGGTGCATGCGATGCTCGAACGACTGCGGACAGATCGCATTGACCTGCTCTATCAGCATCGTGTCGATCCGAACGTACCCATCGAGGACGTGGCGGGCACCGTCAAGGAGCTGATCGCGACCGGCAAGGTCAAGTACTTCGGTCTCTCCGAAGCATCGGCGCAGACGATCCGGCGCGCGCACGCCGTGCAGCCCCTCACTGCGGTTCAGAGTGAATACTCACTCTGGACACGGGACGTCGAGGAAAACGGTGTGCTCGCCACATGCGAGGAGCTGGGCATCGGCTTTGTGCCATTCAGCCCGCTCGGCGCCGGATTTCTCTCGGGGAAGATTGATTCTACTACGCCGATCGATCCAACGGACTTTCGCTACAACTCCCCACGCTTCTCGCCGCAGGCGCGTGCGGCAAACTTCGCTATCGTCGACCTTTTGAACCAGGTGGCCCGGCGCAAGCAAGCGTCGGCGCCGCAAATTGCACTCGCGTGGCTGCTCGCCCAGAAGCCTTGGGTCGTGCCGATTCCGGGCACGACCCAGCTCGGACGACTGACCGAAAACCTCGGTGCCGTGAGCATCGAGCTTACGCCCGATGACCTGCGCGAAATCGACGCGGTCGCCGCGAAGATCGACGTGCAGGGCGCTCGGTTACCGGCAGCGGTGCTGCAGTACTCGAACCGCTAAACCCCCACGCAGCACCTACATCAAACTCGAGGAATGACACTCATGCAAGAACGTGAACTCGGCCGCAGCGGGCTCAGAACCTCCTCCATCGGGCTCGGCTGCATGGGTATCAGCTTTAGCTACGCCACTCATTTGTCCAGGGAGGAGGGCGTGGCGCTAATTCGCGCTGCGCTCGAGCGGGGCGTGACCTTCTTCGATACCGCAGAGGTCTACGGTCCCTTCGTGAACGAAGAGGTCGTGGGCGAAGCCCTGCATCCGTTCCGCGAGCGGGTCGTCATTGCCACCAAGTTCGGCTTCGACATCGATCCGGGCACTGGTCAGAACCGAGGCGTCAGCAGCCGGCCCGATCGCATCCGCCGTGCCGTCGATGGCTCGCTGAAGCGCCTCGGTATTGATACGATCGATCTCCTTTACCAGCACCGCGTCGATCCGAACGTGCCCATCGAGGACGTCGCCGGCACCGTCAAGGAGCTGATCACTGCGGGTAAGGTCAAACACTTTGGTATGTCTGAACCCGGAGTCCAGACTCTGCGCCGCGCCCACGCGGTCCAGCCGGTGACCGCGATTCAAAACGAGTATTCACTGTGGTGGCGGGCACCCGAGACGAACGGCATTCTGCAGACCTGCGATGAGCTGGGAATTGGGTTTGTGCCTTACAGTCCGCTCGGGAAAGGCTTCCTGACCGGCGCGATGAGCAAGGACACCAGGCTGCCGGATAATGATTTCCGCAGCTCTGTCCCACGCTTCTCTCCGCAGGCGATGGAGAAGAACCAGGCCTTCGTCGATCTGTTGCGGCGAGTCGCCGATGAGAAGGACGCGAGCCCTGCCCAGATTGCGCTCGCCTGGTTGCTGGCGCAGCGGCCGTACATTGTGCCGATCCCGGGGACGACCAAGCTCCATCGGCTCGAGGAGAATATGGGCGCTGCCCAAGTGGAGCTGACTCAGGATGATCTACGCGAGATCGAAGAGGCCGCCTCGCACATCCAGGCCGAGGGTGAACGCTACGCGCCGCAGCATCTGGCCATGGTCGGCCGCGAGGCGCCGCCAGCCAGTAGGGTGGAACCGTGAACCTGGACGGGAGAAATCGATGAGTACCCAACCAAAGACGCACGCGGGTCCCTACGCGGATATCGCCCCCGCCCTGAATGACTACACCCAGGATGTTCTGTTCGGGCGGGTGTGGGAAGGCCGCGCTCTTTCCAAGCGCGACAGAAGCCTTATTACCGTGGCTGCGCTGATGGCGTTGTACCGTACCAACGAGCTGCCGTTCCATCTGAAATTCGCCCTTCAGAATGGAGTGACTCGCGAGGAACTCATCGAGCTCATCACGCACCTGGCGTTTTATGCAGGATGGCCTAACGCCAATACCGCCGTCGAGATTGCCCGGACGGTCTTCGGCGAAGGCGCTTGAGTAGGTGATTTATCATGCCACACGCACCCGTGAAGCTCTGGCCCGGAAAGAGCGAAACAAGAAGCAGAAACTCGCCGATCGCATTTCGAACGACATCAGGGACTATCGCAGCCCGTACGAGAGTCGCAACGCGATTCGTTGGAGTACATCGACCAGCATGTCGTCGTTGAGGGCGCGGTGAAATTGGGGCTCCGTGGGCAATGCTCCCTCCGCGCGCTCATTGAGGACGATCGCTGGGGCGTGCCCGTTCATCGATGAGCCGTATTGGAAGCCTTGAATACCTGAATAGGCTTCGTACAACTGGCGCGCCCAGGCGCGCGCACGGGAGCGCGGCCCGGAATGAATTGCGGTGGAAGTTCCGAGCCTTGTGGCG
>JAPTUI010000666.1 GCA_028067895.1 Pseudomonadota bacterium
CTCCGGCGGAGCTACCGGACGGCGAGGACGATACGAATCAGGCGGTGATTTTGGAGGAACAGGACGGACCCGTTGTGGCCCTGGAGCTCCTGTTGCTTTCCCTGGCGCGGGCACAGAGTGTCCTGTCGATGAGCAACGAGGAAGCGCGGAAGTCGTTCGAAGCTCTGCGACGGGAGTGGTCGGAGACCTACCGGGTCCAACTCGGGAACTGAGTTGGGCTTGGCTGGGCAAAATCTGGACAGTATCGAGAGCTCAGAGTAGCCTGACGGATGCTCGAATAGTCCGAATCAGCTGCCGGGAGGCACAGCGTCCTCCCGGCAGATCCTCGGACCAGATAGAGCTTGGCGTTGATGTTGACCTTGGCGAACACAGCGTTCGCCGACAGAACGAGGTAGAAATCATGGCAAATACGCCTTCCTGGGCGACGTACGCCCGTTTTCAATACAAATTGTCGCGTTCATTTTCCTCGACCGTACCCGAATGGGGGCTCGAGGCCGCTCTCAACCTGATACTCGATCCGGAGTTCTCTCCTGATCGGGCTAGCGAGGAGGATTTCCGTCGTGCGGACGCGAGTGCCGCGCGGAAACGCCGCGATCACCTATCCCGCTTTCTCGTGAGCATGGATGAAGACTTCGAGCCCGTGGATGGCAAGGACTCCCTCGCGCAGATCATGGCCAGACAAGCCTTGGATACCATCGCGGAGAATGTGGGCCGTGCTGACCGACACTTGCTATCGGTGATCGGTGAAGGGTATGGCTATGGCCAGGCCGCCCGTACTCTTGGTCAAACAACGAACGCGTTGCGCACCAGGATGTTGAGGTTGCGTGGCAAATACGCGTATCTGAAAACTTAGTTACCACGGCGAGAAGGGGCCTTCTCGCAGACACAGAATAGCGGCGAGGCCGCGCGACCTCGCCGAATCCGTTTGTGAGAGCTGCGGCGCCATGCTTCAGTCTGGCGGGCAGATGTGGCGTTGCGTAAAGGGTAAGTTTTGAAACACCGCCCTGTCCCGCTCGAATCAAAGGCTTGCAGGTTTCATAAGTCGGTTTCATAATTGGTGCCGGTTTTGTCCCTCGGACGACACCCCCCATGAGCAACGTTACCCGCCTGCCCCCTTCCGGGAAGAAGGTCCATGTCGAGGCTGACATCCCGGCAAGCCAGCTCGATGAGTTCGACCGCGCCATCACGGCGCTCGTCGCCGGGGAGCGGCCGCGGATGGACACTCTGGCGCGGGATGAGGGCGAGATCGTCAGCCGCGCCATGGCCGCTCTGGAGAGGATCGAGGCGGCGATCGAAGCGCATCCCGGCACCGGGCAGGCGCGCCGCCTGGTGAAGTTCCTGGCGGGGGTCTACAACGGCGAGGACTATCCGTTCGACCTCGGGGAACTGCGGGCGCTCGACACCGAGCTCGCCAATGCGTGTCTCGATTACCTGAACTACGATCGGCTGGGCAAGCGCGAGGTCCACAAGCACCTCAAGAACGGCGATCGCGATCTGCACCGCTGGCTCGAGCGCTACGACCTCCTGCCGCGCGATTCATGAGCGGCACCGTGTCTCCATCGCTCTCCGAGGCCGAGATCGAGCGGCTGACGGCGCTTCTGGCCGCGAACCGCAATCCCGGCGCGCTCTCGCTCGAGGCGGTCGATGGCCTCTTCTGCGCGCTCATCGCGAGCCCCGCCCTCGTCATGCCGCACGAGTACTTGCCGGTGATCCTCGGAGGGACCCTCGGTGAGGGCGGGCTGCTCGGCGACCTCGCGGGGGTGCAGGAGATGATGGGGCTGCTGATGCGCCTCTGGAATGCCATCGCGCAGGACTTCGAGCACGAGGGCGTGCACATGGCCTACATCGAAGAGCCGGGGGTCGATGGCATCACGGGGCGAGCCTGGGCGCGCGGCTATATGCGCGGTACGCGTCTTGCCCCCGCGGGATGGAGCCGGATTTTTCACGATGACCACGAGGCCCTCGCCCTCAGCATTCCGATCGCAGCGGGCGAGATCGATCCGGAGTGGCCGAAGGAACCGCTGACTGCGGAGAAATCCGACGAGCTGCTGCGGAACATGCTCGCCGGCGCGGTGCGCGCGTATCGGTACTTCAAGGAGGACCGGCTGGCGTATGCGCAGGCGGCCGCCCGGCGCGCCCCGCCCGAGCCCTACGAGCGCGCCGGTCCCAAGGTCGGGCGCAACGACCCTTGTCCCTGCGGCAGCGGCAAGAAGTACAAACGCTGCTGCGGAGATCCGGCGTCCGGCGACCGGGTCGTGCACTGATGGGGCGCATGATCAAATCCTGGGTGGTCGATCTGCGCCATTTCCTGCTGCCGAACGGCAAGGTGGCACCCTTGCCGCCGCGGGCGGAGCGGCTTTTCGCCTACTGGACGGAGATCGTTTCCCAGGCGACTCAGTACGACGATCCGACGACGCTGCGCTGCCGGCGCCGGCCGGGCCGGAAACCCTGTGGCACCCTGCTCACCCTCTTCTTCGACATCGATAACAACGATGTGCTCTGGTTCTGTCCCCGCTGTCATGACGAGGGACGCATCGCCGGGTGGGAAGGCACGTTCTGGGACAACGGGGACATCGCCGAGCATCCCTCGTGAGGTCCATCATGGAACTCGATACCGACAAGATCGATCAGGCCGTCCTGGCGCTGCTCTCCCTCGGCCGGCACGA
>JAPTUI010000097.1 GCA_028067895.1 Pseudomonadota bacterium
TTGGAACGGTGGCGTTCGGATGCGCTGTCCAGGCCCGCTCGCGAGCGGGCCTGGACAGCCGCGGCGCGCCTGGAGGCGGTGATCGCCACGGCGGCGATGGACGAGGCGCAGCGCAGCGCCTGGTGCCGCGAGAAAGGGGTTTTCCCCTCGGATCTGCAGCAATGGCGGGAAAGTGCGATGGCCGCTCTGGCGCAGCCCGAGGAAGCTCGCGCCACAGCGCAGGAGACGCGCGCGGACCGGCGGCGGATTAAGGAGCTGGAGAAGGATTTACGACGCAAGGAGAAGGCACTGGCGGAGACCACAGCGCTGCTGGTGCTGAGAAAAAAACTGGAGGCGATCTTCCGAGAGGGCGGGGACGAATGATTTCCCTGGAAGATCGCCAAAAAATCGCTCATGCGGTAGACGATGCTCATCGCGACGGGGCACGACTGAGGTGCGCATGTACCGAGGCCGGCATCACCCTGCGCACCCTGCAGCGCTGGAAGCGCTACGAGGGCCTTGATCGCGGAGATCGCCGGCCACAGGCCGTCCGTCCCGTGCCCGCCCATGCGTTGAGCGAGGCCGAACGTGACGAGATCCTTCGGATCGCCAACGAGCCGCGCTTCGCCGAACTGCCTCCGGCGCGCATCGTGCCGATGCTCGCCGACGAAGGGGTCTATGTGGCCAGCGAATCGAGCTTCAGCCGCGTGCTGAGGGCCCATGGGCAGACTCGGCACCGGGGCCGCGCCAAAGCGCCCCAGCGTGTCCATCCGCCGAGCACGCACGTGGCCACCGCACCGCGGCAGGTCTTCTGCTGGGACATGACGTACCTGCCGGCCACGGTGGCGGGTCGCTGGTTCTATCTGTACCTGATCCTGGATCTGTATAGCCGCAAGATCGTCGGCTTCGAGGTGCACGAGAGCGACGACTCCGAGCACGCCGTGAACCTGCTGCGCCGCACCGCTCTCGCCGAGGGCCTGCACACGCTGGACTACAAACCCGTATTGCACGGCGATAACGGTGCGACGCTCAAGGCGACCACGGTGCTGGCCATGATGCATTGGTTGGGGCTGAAGGCTTCCTACTCCCGCCCGCGTGTCAGCGACGACAACGCCTTTGTGGAGGCGCTGTTCCGCACCGCGAAGTACCGGACGCAGTTCCCGAGGAAGGGCTTCGCGGATCTCGAGCAAGCCCGCCAGTGGGCGAGCTCGTTCGTGCACTGGTACAACCACGATCACCGCCACAGTGGCATCCGCTACGTCAGCCCGGCGCAGCGACATGCCGGAGAGGACCTGGACGTCCTGCAAGCTCGCCATGCGCTCTACCAGCAGGCACGGGCGGAAAATCCGCGGCGCTGGGCGCGGCACACCAGAAACTGGGATCCGATCACTGTGGTGACGCTCAATCCCGAGCGCGACGCAGTGATCAGAGCGGCAACCGAGAGCATTCATCAAACTCGGTCTGCCGCATGAAACGGGCGACAACTACCTTGAGTGCGCCGGCGAAACCGGCGAGGAGCAAAGGGTGCAAGTCCCTGACAACAAAGATGTAGCGAATCCTGTTGGCCCCGAGTCATGCGTGCCGTACCGCGAGGTTCGGTGCGAAGCGTTGACAGGGGGGTGCATAGGCCAGCCATTGAGCCACGATAGAGTTGATATCTCGGGTGCCGACGCTGTTCAAGTAGCGGAAGGCCTCATGTCCGAGCGCGTCATCGCAAGCGCTTGGATGACCCGGCGTGGTCGTAGACCCTGGCATGTGCGCACGCTCCTCGAGCGGGAACCGGGAGATCTCCAGTCTGACCGTCGGTGCCGGTACCGGCCGACGGTCCGCATCGGGAAGGCGAGGAGCCGAAGCCGATGATGTACAGACGGGAGAAGTCAGACTCCGCTATAGTAGCGACGAAGCCTGCGAACAAGGCCGCGAAATCGGCTTCGGAGTGGGTGGAGCCAAGGGCGGGGACCAAAGGGAACACGGGCCATCCACACACGCGACGGACGCAGAGCCGGGAACGCGTGTCACAGGGGCTGGAACGCGTACGCAACGCTGCACGGCAGCGGAAGAAGGAGAAGTTCACCGCACTGCTGCACCATATCACCGTCGATCGATTGAGGTGCGCGTTCCTGACGCTTAAGCGTCGTGCCGCGCCCGGAATTGACGGGGTGACGTGGCAGGACTACGAGATGCAACTGGAGGGCAACCTTCAGGAATTGCATGCTCGGGTCCAACGAGGCAGTTATCGGGCGATGCCCGTCAGGCGACGGTTCATTCCGAAGGCAGACGGCAAGCAGCGCCCCCTGGGGATTGCGGCACTGGAAGACAAGATAGTCCAGCGCGCCGTGGTCGCAGTGCTCAGTACGATATATGAGGAAGACTTCCTCGGGCTGTCGTACGGATTCCGGCCCGGGCGCAGTCAGCACGATGCGCTTGATGCGTTGGCCTTCGGAATCGGCACTACCCCGGTGAATTGGATACTCGACGCCGACATCCGAAGCTACTTCGACAAAATTGACCAAGGCTGGTTAATTAAGTTCCTGGAGCATCGAATCGGCGACGAACGGTAAACGTACCAGCGTCTACAGGCTGGCGGCGTAGTCTGGCGATCGGTATGAGGCTGGTGCATGAAGCACCAGAGAAGCGCGAACTCGGCGCGTAAACCGAGCACTCCAGGTCGGAAGATTTGTCGA
>JAPTUI010000389.1:0-9125 GCA_028067895.1 Pseudomonadota bacterium
CATCCATCGCAGGCCTCAGCCTCCCGCATTTATTCTGTGACCGCAAGTCCCTCTGCACCCCTCTCCGGCGATGTGCGGTGCCTTACTGCACTTCACCTCCTCGGATTGATTCGCCGGAAAGTCAGCTTCGCTGCCCACACTCCTTGCGGAAAAATGCGCAACCCAGTCACGTTGTTCGTAGGACGCCGTTCAAACAGACTATGCCAATGCCACCTAAGACGCTGACCTACGCATCGCCCCCGCACACGCCAAACCCATGTCGCACATCGGCGTCTCATTGACCCCCGTTCCTCGGTGGCAAGGTAGCACCCTCGGACACCAACAAACTTCTGAGTCGATCTATACGCGTTGTATCGGCCGCGCCCTCGCGATAGCCATGCGCCGTCGGGTACGCAATCCAATTGGGGATCATCATGCCGGGCCCCAGCGCTTTCCGTAATGAGGCGCCGTGCTTCAAGAGCAGTAGCGCAACGTTAGGTGACTGTACAGAGAGCGCTTCACCCAAGGGAGTCGGCTGCCGCCCCCTCTGTCTTGTGGGGGGACCCCTACCGTCTATGTTTGCGCCATGCTCGATTAACAACTTCGCGATTTTCGCATTATGCAAATGAGCAGCCCACGCCAATGGCGTCATAGTCCATGCATTGGCTCCAAACGCCACTCCATTTACATTCGCACCGTCGGCAATCAACATCTGGGCAATCCGCGGTCGATCCGCTTCGATCGCGATATCGAGTAGCGGCTCCATCACACCTTCGAAGTTCACAGGGACGAATGAGAATTCCTCATATTTCGGACTGTGCAGATCTCTCTGCAATTCCGCCCTCTTGCCCATGATCACTTCAATGGTGAGATGATAGCTACGCCGCGGCGCCGGCCCCGCATCAGACTCTATATCGATACGCAGATCAGACGCTTTGCTCTTCTCAAACCCTTCTCTGAACGTCAGCGCAGTCTCTCGAGCGATTGACACCCGTCTCAATGCTGATTTGCGCGCTTCTGTAGCGTTTACCTGCGTCGATTCGTGCAGTGGCTCTTCGTTGGGCTTACCCCCATGCGCCTGCGTCTCAACCGCGCCGCCTGACACCGCGCGGACTTCTTCAACGTGCCCCGTGCGGGCTCCTCTACCTACCAGGTAACGGCCCCTCAGAGCGGTAACTGTGATACCCGCAGCGACAATTGCAACCGCCGCAACTGTCATGATGACGCGCGAGCGCATGGAGCTCTTTGAATTGTCGTTCATTGCACGCCACCACAAAACGGGGTCGTATTCATACCAGCCTTAAGATTGTCTCCCGGAATATCACCCTGCGTCTCAGCCACTTTAACGATAGCTGCCAATTGCGTGGCACGCGCCGGCGATAGGTACGAATCCTGTTGGATAAGATTCGATAGATCTCCAATATTTGGGGTTGATAGATCGCCCGCAACGCGGTAAAACCCCTCACGCCCCCCGTTAAACGTAATACTCACCAGCACATCCTGAAGCACCGCAGGCAGCTCGTTAAACGGCGTTCCTCCATCGTACTTTGGCACTTCAGACTCAGTCCACGTTAACGCCTGATTAAACACATAATTGTCGAATGCACTAACAGTCGCCAAAGATACTGTCAAGCCGCCGTTCTTCGTTAAATCCGCTTGGGCGTTCGACCCTCTTGGACCAAGCGCCCACGCCCATGACTGGATGCACTTTCCGGAAATAATCGGCCCCGGCCCCGGACAGACCAAAGCTGGCACCTTATGCTCCATGTAGGGCGTCATCGCAATCGAATCCGGCGGACCAATACCCGCTGCCGCTAGTTCCGTCGGCGGTTGCTGGGCCAGATCAATTCCGTAGCCGAGACCGACACCCGATAAGTTCTCTTGTAATTGTCCATCGCTGTAATACGGATTGCCGTTGTTCACGACGTATCCGCCATTCAGCCCTTTCGGACCAACCCCTTCTTCGTCGTCAATGAGTGTTTGAATTGATCCGCTCAACACCGGAGTGTTGCAATTCGGGTTTGTAAACGCTCCGTGACCTCCCGATCCGCCGCCCTGATTAATGCGTGGATACGGAGTAATGGTTATATGATCCCCCCCCCGGGACCATTATAAAAACTAATAGTAGACGTGTCTGGCGTGGGAGTTGCAGTAATGGTCACGGTAATATTGGGTCCGCAGGGAGAAGGGCACGTCATCGCGTATAAAATTCCACAACAGCGAGCCACAAGAACTGCCATCGATAACGTGATCGTGATCAAAGGAATGATTCGCGCAGCCGCGCGCGGCGCATGCTTTTTGGCCCCCAATGCACTCTCCCTAATATTATTGTTTCACGTTGAATGCTCAGACCTCAGGCCTCACATGACCAACGCCTTGAAAAGGCCGCGTCGTCACCACGGCACACTGAAGCGGAGCCGATAGGATCGACCGAACTCTTCTGTCCCGACGTCGACGAGGTTGACCTGCTCTTTTATCACCCATGCGCTGGTGTGCTCCACTCCTGCGCGACACCCCACACATTTCATTCTTAACACCATCCATTGTTTCGTATGACCGCTGCCGTGTCTTGAGAATAAGTTAATACGATCGCATGCCCGATGCAAGTCACGTCACATCTGACATGCAATTTCTCACGATCACCCCATACGCCAACACCACACAGCTCTAGCTCACGCATAGCCCTCACCCCTGGCGGCCGGCCAACTTCCTCCATCCGCATTGCCTCACCAAGAATGTTACCGCCTGTGGTCGTTGCCTCACGTGAAATGCTACCGACCGACGGCACCGCACCAGATCTTGCTCGGCCAAGAACTCTTACCCGTTGAGGCGTCAGACGCGCCTTGCGCACCGCGGCCCACAAGACGACCGGATAGCGGTCGAGGGGAGGAGCTCAGTAACATGGTTGATGAGGCAATCGGTAACAGAATTACGTGAGGCAATACGCGGGCCCCAACCTGTAAATCCGCAAACTGCTCTGTTGGGCGCGATACCGCCTGTCGCCGACGAGGATCAGTCTCACGGGAAATTCACATCGTCAATACGAACATAATTGCCGACATTTAGCATCACTGTTGGTGTCGCTGGCAATATGATCATCACGGCAGTTATCGTCGCAAACCGAACACGCAGCATTCCACGTGGACAGCTCGCGACTGGCTGAAATTTACCGAAGTGAGTGCCAATTCTCTGCCTGGTCTCGACGCTGCGATCCCTTCAATTCCTGATGCGTCTATAGAATAGGACGCGCCCGTCCGGGACGAGCTGATTCAGGAAGTCGAAATCGCCGATATTGGCCGTCACCACCGGCCAGCCATTCCTGCGGCCCTGCAAGTAGATAAGGGCATCATTGAGACATTTCCGTTCCGCGCCAGCCGCATGGCTGCCGAGCCGAAACAGTAAGCCGCCCAGAACTCCCGCCTCCGCCCACGTCACCGCATCGGGCGCAACAAGGCGATGAGCCGGAATGTCCCGGACCGTTTCACCGATTGCCTTGAGCGCCTTTCCCGTACGGGGATCATCCGGCTTCAGTCGCCCGAAAGCGTGCATCAGCTCCGAGAGGCAAACCGAAGAGTGATTGCATGTCCGCACACTCACGAATGCGTCCAACGATTCCGAGGACCGCCCCTGAAGGACATCGACGTAAACCGTCGTATCCAGCAGAACCGGTGCGCCCACCTGCGGGACCGTTCCGACCCAATCCAGCTTCTCGTCCGACCTGCGGCGCAGCGGACGCGTCTTCCGCGTCGGTTTGAGCCATCTAAGCGTGGCATCGAGATCAAAACTCAATGTTGACGTCTCGAGGCAGCCGCCCTTTGTTCCGCACCAACTTTGCGCCGAAGTCATCCTCCAGAGCCAGTCTCGCCAGCGCGACCTCGATGAGATCCGTGTCCGATGAAATCCCTGCACTCTTCTTCGCTGCCGCCACCAGCGCGGCGGGTATTCGGCCAGCCAGACGGGCACTTCTTGCCCCACCGAGCAGTCCTGCGGCCTGCGCGGTCTCCAGGGTCACTCGAACCCGCAATTCCGCCAGCGCCTTCCTGTGCTGATCGGTCGATTCCGAAGTACTCATGGCTTCACCTAAATTTCTGTTCGACATATTCTCTACTTTGTTGCACAATGAGTCAAGGTGGTGGGAATCCAAGACACCGCCCAATCCACCAGCGCCGCGCTCGCAGATCGAGCTGGGGGTATGTGGATCACGTCATGGAGAGCTTCGGGGGTATCGCCTCGGGGTACATTCGCCTGCCAACCTGCCGCGGTGCTATACTATTCAATCATTTACGTCAGCGTTTCGACTCCGACCTCGGGCAGACCCACTTCGTCGGGCGCCGCCTCGGCCCCCGACGCTCTGCCGCCACCTGCTCCAGCACAGGCCGTCCATCGCAGGCCTCGGCCTCCCGCATCTATTCTGTGGCCGCAAGTCCCTCTGCACCCCTCTCCGGCGATGTGCGGTGCCTTACTGCACTTCACCTCATCGGATTGATTCACCGGAAAGTCAGCTTCGCCGCCCACACTCCTTGCGAAAAATGCGCAACCCAGTCACGTTGTTCGGAGGACGCCGTTCAAACAGACTATGCCAATGCCACCTAAGACCAATGGCACTTACTTAACGGCAAGCGCGGGGAGCACCTGACGGTAAGGCTTTGAAAGATATGGGGAAGGCTGGCCGGGATTGGTAAGATGTTTGTTACCAGACATTCACCCGACCAACCCCGAGGCCAGCCTTGAGAGATCGTAGTGCCGCTTTCCAATCCCAGCAACATCAATCTCGCATCGAAGGTAGGGCTCAGCGGCTCGAGGCGGTGGATTTCTTCAACGCCCTCACCGGCCCTGAGCTGCTGGAGAAGACCGAGGCGCTGCTGCCGGAGCACCGGGAGCGAGAGTATCCGCCGACGGTGGCACTGGCGATGTTCCTGAAGCAGCCTCTGTCGCAGGATCGCTCGTGCCAGCGCGCGGTCAACGGCTGGATCGCCCAGTGTGTGGCCGAAGGGCTCACGCCGCCGAGTGCGCGCACTGGCGGGTACTGTCGGGCGCGCCTTCGCGTACCGGTGCAGATGGTCACGGCACTGGCGCGGGAAGCGGGCGATCTGCTGTGTCGTCAGGCTCGCACCGGCTGGCGCTGGCGAGGTCGGTCGGTGAAGCTTGGGGACGGGACCGGGATCGTGATGCCGGACACCATAGAGAACCAATCCCGCTACCCGCAACCCTCCAGTCAGGCCGAGGGGGTGGGTTTCCCGCAGATGAGACTCGCTGGGGTGGTGTGTCTGTCCACCGGCGCGGTGCTGGATGCGGCCATGGGACCGCACGCGGGCAAGGGAAGCGGTGAGCTGTCGCTCAATCGCACGCTCGAGGACGTTTTTCGCCCCGGTGATGTGTTCCTCGCCGATGCCCTCTACTGCAACTACTTCCTCATTGCCCGCCTGCAGGCTCGCGGGGTGGATGTACTGTTTGAGCAGAACGGATCCCGGAGCACCGATTTTCGCCGCGGCGAGCGTCTCGGTGTCCGCGACCGTCTCGCACGTTGGCAGAAGCCCAAAGCGCGACCAGAGTGGATGGCTCAAGCCGATTACAAAGCCTCCCCCGCAGAACTGATCGTGCGCGAGGTTAGCGTCGGCGGCCGCGTGCTGGTGACCACGATGCTCGACCCACGCCGCGTGTGCAAAAGAGAGCTGGGGAAGCTCTACGAGCGCAGATGGAACATCGAGCTGGATCTGCGTAACATCAAAACCACTCTGGGACTGGAAGCGTTGAGTTGCAAGACTCCATCGATGTGCGAGAAGGAACTGTGGGGCTACCTTCTCGCCTACAATCTGATCCGCCTTCTGATGGCTCAGGCGGCGCTGCAGGCCGGCGTGCATCCGCGGCAACTGAGTTTCAAGCATACCGTGCAACTGTGGACCGAATGGCTCTGCCGCGGTCTCGCCGGCATGGCTGTCGCGCACGCCGCAGTTCTTTTCCAAGCGATCGCGCAGCAGAAGGTCGGCAACCGGCAGGGACGGATTGAACCGCGAGCGCGAAAGCGCCGCCCCAAGCCCTACCAATGGCTGAAGGTGCCACGCGCAAAAGCCCGGCGACAGGTGCGTTTGTATGGCTATCTTCCAAACCCTTCATCGTAAGTAAGTGCCATTGGGCCTAGCACAACCTGCATAGCCGGAAAACAGAACTTGTCTGGCTCAGTTGCACACGCAATAGCGAGTACCGCTCAAATCACGACTGTCTCCCTATCGCGTAACAACTAAGAGTCGATGCGCAGAAGTCCTGCACCGTTAATGTATTGGCTCATGAAGAAGAAACACGTCGAAGAGGAGCCGACTATTCCAATAATTAGTCCGAAGAGCAGATCGGTCTGTCCGTATAGAGTCATCGTGGCAATCTTGAGTAGGATCAGTGAAAACAGGAATGAAGCCAATGAACCCACGAGCCCGGAAAAAATTAGGAACGCAGAACGCCCCGGAGACACTCCCCTGGTAATTGCCAGAATCGCAGCGGCCATCCCGACTATTGAACCACCGAGCATCGCATATACGGCGCCTCCAATATCCAGCTTAGTGAATAGCGAGGCAAAGAGGACGGCCACAATAAACACGATGCTTCCGACACCCCAAAGGAACGCGGCCTTTTCACCGTTGGAGAACATTTGAACCCTCCAGCTCTTCAGACTTAAAACTGACGATCCGACATGTTTTGCTTGATAGCGATAGTTTTCAGTCCTTCAATAAGAATGCGTCTTTGACCAGAGAGTGGCTCTTCGAGTCTATCCGCCAATTTTTTCATCGATCACGCAGGGAATTTTTTCGCGGTAAAGTCCTGCCAACGCACAAAAGTAGAGCGCGGTATGCAAAGACGATACTGATGCTATGTTTTAGAATCCCCTCCGTTTCGTTGAGTCTCACAAGAGAGGCGTTAACTCGCCGCGACTCACTCGCTCACTACAGTTGGTTTACGAAGACAACGCGAGAAACGCAACGAGCGACGCCGCCTGATAGACGCGATGCGTCGATGGACCGGTCTGCTGCGTTTCCACTCATTCCGCGAGCACCGTGTGACTAATCCAAGGCAACGGACCGGGCGTCGGTTCACCACGCACAAATCTGATGTGCGCAGCGGGTACAGCTGAATGAATCGAATTGAGGGTATCAGCGAACGCTTTGTTCATGAATTCCTTGGGCGAGCCCAGGGTGTGATTCACCACACTGCGCGCGACGAGCAGCGGGAGATTGATCCCACCGCTCTCAGTCACGAGGTCTCCGTAGATGTCGAGCTGGTAGCCGCCCGAGTAAGGGAACAGGCACATATCAAAGCTCTCACGATCGTCACCGGCGACCACTTTAGTCGCCTTCGCCGTCCATGATGCACCCCCACAGGTGGCTACCTTAAAGCCTGTCGAACCAGCCGAGGCCGCGAAGGCGGCCATTGGCGAGTTTGAAAACGGGTCAACGAGCTTCATGTATCCCGGCTTCGCCGGAACGATCCCGGAAGTGTTAATCGGGTAGGCCTGTTGTAAGCCATCGATGTCCGTGCCAATGCCATTTGCCGCGGCACGTGCGATCATGTCCACAGGAGTGCGAGTCCGTATGCTATAGACACGAAAGTACTCAGTATCCGTGGTCTTCTGGCTGAGAGCGTTATTGAGCGATCCGCAGCCTGCTAGTGACATGGAGCCAATCAGCGCCACCAACACATATCCGCTCGCGTTCTTTTTCGTCATGATTTCTCCGATTCCGTAGAGCACAATTAGCATCAATGAATCTTCGAGCCCGCATGCCCACCACAAGGAGGACACAGTCGCTTACTGAGTAAGTGTCGGCACGGTATAGGCAAATGTTTAGATCCCGAGCGAGATCCGTCGCACACTTTTGCAGGTGCCGCGACCGTTACCGCTCTGATATGCGCACTGATGTGACAATGGTCAATCACGGAATATCGAGCAGCCATCGGCGGGAAGCACTGGCGCCGGCCGCACACGGCCAGGGCGACTCGGCCCACTGAAAAATGCTAGGCAAGCCGCAGCATGCCCACGCCACAACAACGGCAGTGACGATGTCCCGGAGAACCGGACTCGCAGCAACTGGCGGCAGTGGATGTGTCCAGGATTGCGGTAACGAGGCGATCGAGTCTGAGACCTTCCAAGACGGGAACGTCTTCAACGGCCCACAGTCGGCGAGCACCCGCTGGTGTGCGAGCCAGTGTCGAAGCCCCCCTGCTAATCCCCCCTGAATATCACTTTCCAAACGCTGCGGTACCGCGCTTCCGGGCATGGAACGCGATCTAGAGGAAGGGCCGTGGGTACGCTGGACTGTGGTCACTCGCTCAGCTCGGGCCCGTGCGGCGCGGCGCATAGACATAAAGCAAGCAGGTGGCGGATCGCCATTCGCCGCACGGCTTGCAGCGACGCCGGCGCACACCGCCCCCCCCGGTTAGCGCTCCGGTGCCGCGGCGCCCAATGTATCCCCAGGGGCGTGGGGGTATGGTTGGGGGTACTTCTAGTTCGTGTTCAGTAAAAGCAAAAAATGCTTTCGCGTACTTGCGCAGTCGATTCGACTCCGACCTCGGGCAGATCCAGCACCGCCGGCGGCGCCGAGCACTCATCGCTCCTCGTCTTGGGCTCCGGCGTTAGGCGCCGCAGCGGATCGCGGTCATCGCTGTAGCGCCGGAGCCGATCCGCGTCGCGACGGTCCAATGAGATCCACGCCAATCCGACCGCTCACGCGCACGACAGTGACGACACACGCCGCCTCCATGTTGACCTGTGTCTGGCGACGCCGAGGTACGCACGCCCACAGCGATGCGTCCGCCGTATCGCATCGCTTATAGAGCCGACCTACGCCTACGACCTGCCGCCCGAGGGTTCCGTTGAATGACCGCCCGAGCAAGCCCGTAGGTAGGCATTTTTGTGACATGTCTGCACCGCGCTCGCACGGCGGACAATCTGGACATTCGTGGATGTCTACTTCTGTGCCCCGCAAAGCCCGCGACGACGCGGATCGAGCCCCATTTTCCGCACATCAGCGAGTGCATTTCCGGCAATTTCCCGCCGGGCGACTTGAGCGGGAGGACTACTCGGGCGCGTTGAGATCGATCAGCTTCTATGTCTGTACCTCCCAGGCGCGCAGGAGCTTCTTGGTCTTGCGGTAATTTGGGAT
>JAPTUI010000389.1:9135-15707 GCA_028067895.1 Pseudomonadota bacterium
CGCATCAGTTCCGCCTGCCTGGGCGTGAGGCTGCGGTGATGCAGCCGGCCGCCCTTCAGGTAACTCCATTCGTAATACGGCCCGTGTCATACCGCCGTACCGCGCCACGCAGCGCTCGAACACCATCGGTGGCAGATGCTCCATCAGCTGCGCAAAGACCAGCTTGCCCGTGTGCATCGTAACGACCCCCAGCGGAACCCCGTCCCGCGGTCACGATGACACCTTCCGAACTCGAAATCGTTAACACTTTGAAGACCGCGATTTCCCGAATCTCATCAATCGCTTACGCGCTTCTGGCTGACCGACGTTGGGACAGCCCTGAGTCCATAAGTAGGTGCACCTCGTGATAAGTTGGCGAGATCCTTGCAGGATGACCCGACAAGATGCCCGCAAGCTCGATCACGCGACTTTGGAGGGGATCCGTATCCGAGCGGTCCAACGAGTGCAGGCTGGAGAGAATCCTGAGGCGGTGATCGGTGCGCTGGGGTTCTCGAGCCGCTGCATATGCAACTGGTTGGCGATGTATCGGGCTGGAGGCTGGGATGCGCTGAAGGCGAAGCGCATTCCCGGGCGGCCGAAGAAGCTCGAGGCGAAGGACGTCCGTTGGGTGTATCGGACGGTAACGGGACGCAATCCGCTGCAGCTGGGCTTTCTTTTTGCGCTGTGGACGCGTTCGATGGTTGCGCGCCTGATTCTCAAGCGCACTGGGGTTCGGCTGAGCCTGGTGTCGGTCGGGCGCCTGCTCGGGCAGCTGGGACTGACCTGTCAGAAGCCCTTGTGGCGGGCCTACCAGCAAGATGGCTCGCGGGTGCAACAGTGGCTCAAGCACGAGTACCCGCGCATTCGGGCAGCGGCGAAGCGGGAAAAGGCGGAGATTTACTTCGAGGACGAGTCCGGGGTGCGCTCGGACTTTCACAGCGGCAAGACTTGGGCACCCAAGGGCGAGACGCCGATCGCGCGAGTGACCGGGCAGCGCTTCTCACTGAACATGATCTCTGCGATCAGCCCGCGAGGGGCGCTGCGCTTCATGGTCGTCAGAGGTGCAGTGGGAGCCAAGGTATTCATCAACTTTCTCAAGCGTCTGATGCACGGGCAGCGCCGCCCAGTGTACTTGATCGTCGACGGCCATCCCTCGCATCGGGCAAAGCTGGTCAAGGAGTACGTGGACAGCCTCGAAGGCCGATTGAAATTGTTCTTTCTCCCACCGTACTCACCGGAGCTCAACCCCGACGAAGTGGTCTGGAACGATGTGAAGAACAATGCTGTCGGGCGCGCCAAGCTCGAAGGCCCCAAGGATTTGCACCGCGCAGTCCTCGGCCGTCTACGCTTCCTGCAGAAGCGGCCCGATCGAGTCTGCAGCTTCTTCCGCGCGCCGGAGACCTGTTACGCAGCCGCGTAGCTGAAGATACTTACGTATATCAGATGCCTTCACTGTCGCAAATCAAGTGCGCTCGCGCATCGGGAGGACTTCGGGCCACGGAATTTCCCGAGGCCTCCGAACCGCGGTCGCCCCTCCCCGACGCAACCTCCCTACGCTGCGATGACAGCCGATGTGGCAACAGGCGATCTGGCGTGGATCCGGCGTAAACTACTCAAGGGAGGATTCCCGCATGGAAGGGGATTCACTGTTGTCGCCACAATATCGAGCGACGGTCGAGATGCCACAGCCGGGCACGACGGCAGCCCCGAGCCATCATCCCGGAAGATACACAGGCGCTCGGGCTGTGCGGGTCGGCCGCTGCGCCTTCCACAGCCGTTTAAGCACGAACCAGACGATCTGCAGGGCCTGGAAAGCCATGAGCCGTTGCCATGGATGCGCTGCCGCACCCTCAGCGACCCGAGGAGATGGAACCCGAAATCTCGCGGCACTGACCAGCACCCCTGCAAGGGGCCGATCAGCTCAGCATGCGCCACACGGCCTCGAATCCTGCCTGGCAGTAATGTTCGCCGTGAGCAGGATCGGTGAGCATGAAGTCCATCGTCGTCTCCGCCACCGAGTTCATGACGGCCGCGACGAAGGCAAGGGGCGCCTCGCGCATCGATCCGCGGGCAGGCGGCGGTTTCATCCGGTATGCGAGCTCCTCCATGATGCGCTGCGCCTGCGCCCGAGTGGTCACGGTCACCTCATCGCACACGCCGAGCCGCGCGAGCGCCTGGCGCTTCTGCGGCGCACGCACGGCCCACTCCATCCAATTCGACCACACGTGGCGCAGTTGCTCCGGCAGGTCCGCGACCGCCGGCAGGCCTGCGAGTGCCGCCGCCGCCATGTCGCGTTTGAGCTCCAGGTACAGCGCATTGAACAATGCCGACTTGGTCTGGAAATACGTAAACAGCGACCCGTTTGCAACTCCCGCCTCCTTCGCGATCAGGGCGGTCGGCGCACCGGGACCGTGGCGGTCGATCGCACGAACGGCCGCGGCAAGGATGGCGCTGCGTTTTTCGTCACTTCGCGGTCGTGCCACGCGGATCTCCTGAGCTTGAGGTGACTATATTAATGACTGGGTAGTCAGTCAATTTAAACTCGGATCTGCCGCCGGGCCGACGTGAACTCGGGCTCATGCCCCCTGGTCCCGACCGCGCGTCGCGGCGCATGCGAGAGACGTCAGGCTGTGCGTTTGACGCGGGCTCCAGGAGCTGCCTACATTGGCGGGTTACCGCCGGTGCCGTCGCCTGATGGGTGCGGCCCCGCTCGCGCCCCCGGGTCGGCACGAACTTAAATGGCCTCGCCGGAAACGGTGACGCTGTGCCGGCACCGATGCGCGGTGCGTGGCGCCCGCCGTAGTTCGCGCTCCAGGCGCTTCAGAGGGCGGTCGCCTGGCCGATAGCGACGTCAACGGGCCAGTGTGCGGCGGGCCCGGCTGACTGTGATCAGCCGCACGGGTCCCGCGTTTCCGGAGTCCAGGTGCGCATCGATGAGCAAAAACGTGAAATTCAGACCCGTCCGCAGTTCGCGATGCCCGTAAGTTGACGGGTGCCATGGGAGTTCATCGTTCAATTCAGGCTGCGCTGATGCGCAATTGCGCCGCCGTCCTGCTCTTGAGCGCCTGGGGGGGCATCGCCGCCGCGCACGCCGGCTGCTTCGACGTGCAGGTGCCGGTGTTCCGTGAACTGCGCCCGCTCGTTCCGCGGAGTCCGCGGCAGGCGCTCGCCGAGGCCAATGCCCGGATCGCGGCGCTGCCGAAGGATGCCGCCGACCAAGAGCCTCGGACCGTCGCGGCCTTGTACGCCATTCGGGCTCGGGCCTACGGACAGATGACACTCACCCATCCGGAGCGTGCCAGCGCACTCGCCGGCCTCGCCCTGCTGCACGATCCCACCGATCCTCTGCGCCTGGAACTACTCGCCAGCTATGCCAACAGCTTCAGCTCGGCAGGAGCAGTTACGACCGCGCTGGCCGAGGTCAAACAGGCCCGCGCGTTGGTCCGGCCTGGTTCGCGAAGTGACATTTGCCTGCAGATCAGCGAAGGGTTCATGAACCAGCTGCGCGCTCGCGTGAGTCCGGCGATCCGCGAACTGACCAACGCATACTTGCAGAGCTCCGCCAGTGAGTTGCCCGAAGCCCGCATCAATGCGAGCGAAGGGCTCGCCGTGGCGCTGCGCAGCATGGGCGATGGCCGCGAGGCGCTCAAATTCATCGACCAACAAATCCAGTGGGACAAGGCGCGCCATGCGCGCGACGATCTCTCCGGAGGGATCTACTTCAGAGGCGAAATCCTCAGGTCGATGGGGCACTATCGCCAGGCAATCGCGGCATACAAACAGTCGCGGGCGATGAGCATGTCGGTGGGCGACGTGCAGAGCACCGGATACACGGATCTGCGCATGTGTGAAGCTGAAATCGCACTGAAGCATTTCCGGGATGCCCGCCTCGCCTGCAATCGTGCCGTGCCCGTGCTCGCCGCCGGGCACGTGACGGCGATGATCAAGGAAACGCGCGTTCAGCTTGCCAAGATAGCCCTTGGCGAGGGCCATCCCGCGCACGCGGTGAGGATACTCGATCAGGTCCTGCGCGATCACGGTGCCGACATGCTCGCCTTTACGGTGGCGCCCGCCTACCTCACACGCGCCAAGGCCAACGCCAGGCTGCACCGCTATGCCGCCGCATACCGCGACCTGAACACGTACCTGCGTCTGTATCAGGCACACAATCGCGCCAATCAGGCCCGCCTGCGTGAGGCGCTCGAGATTCGCTTCCAAGCCAAGCAGGAGTTCGAACGCAACGCGATCCTGCGCCGCAAACTGCAAGCCGCAGCGCACCGCGCCACCAAACAGCGCCAACTCCTGGATTGGATGGAAGCAGCCGGTGTAGCCGGCGCGCTCGCCATCGCACTGCTCTCCTACATCCTCGTGGCCGACCGCCGGCACCGCCGCCAACTCGTCGTGCTCGCCAACGAGGATCCTCTGACCGGTCTGCCGAACCGCGGCTACACCGCCCAGCTCGCCACCGAGGCGCTCGCCACGGCGTGGACGCAAAGCCGCCCGCTCACCGTTGCACTCATTGATTTCGACTACTTCAAGACCATCAATGATCAGTGCGGACACGCTGCCGGCGATCACGTCCTGAAGGAGTTCGCGCAGCTCTCGCGCGGCGCGCTGCGCGCAGGCGACATTTTTGGGCGTTGGGGCGGGGAGGAATTCCTGCTGGTGCTGCCGGATGCATCGCTCGATTCGGCGCTGGCGAGCGTGGAGCGGCTGCGACTGCTGGCCCTGGGGATTCAGGTTCCCTGCCCCGAAGGCCGAACTGAAGGGCTGCGGGTTACCTTCAGCGCCGGCCTGGCAAGTACGGCGGACGGTTTGCGGACCCTGGATGAGATCGTTGCGCGTGCCGACGTCGCCCTTTACGAGGCCAAGGACGCGGGCCGCGACGGCGTACGCATCAGTCGTGCACGCGGTGGGCCCGACGCCGAACCGCTGCGCGCCTAGGCTCCCAAGCCCCCCGGTCGACAAGCACCGCGGGCCCCCGTATCCTGCAGCCGATCACCCGCGAGCGAACCGCACCGGAATTGGCTCATCCGTCCTCCGACAGCTTGAACTTCTGCAGCCAGTGCGGCGCACGCCTCAGCGTGCGCATTCCGCCCGGCGATCACCTGCCGCGCTACGTATGCGACGCCTGCGGGGCGATCCACTACCAGAACCCCCGCCTCATCGTCGGCTGCGTCCCGGAGCACCAGGGACGGATTCTGCTGTGCCGGCGGGCCATCGAGCCGCGCCGCGGCTTCTGGACGGTCCCGGCCGGGTTCATGGAAAACGGCGAGACACTGCAACAGGCCGCGGCGCGCGAATCGCGTGAGGAAGCGCTGGTAGAGGTCGAGATCGGCTCGATGCTCTCGATCGTGCATGTGCTGCATGCGCACCAGGTGCACGTGTTTTTCCGCGCCACGATGTCCAAGAACGAACATGGAGCTGGACTGGAGAGCCTGGAGACCGCCCTGGTGGATCCCGAGGACATTCCTTGGACTGACCTCGCCTTTCCGAGCACAGAGTTCTCTCTGCGCCGCTACCTGGAGGACCGCGCCGCAGGCCGGGAGCTGCACCATTTTGCGACACTGGAGCGGCGGCTGCGCTGAGCGCGGCATCCCACGGGGCGGCTTTGCGGGGCGCCCGGGCTGCATGGCACAATATTGGTCGTTGCGGACCTGACCAAATCCGCCGGCACAGCCGGGTGCCCGCGCCGCGCGCCGCAGCGCGTTCCACCGCGGGCACAGGCATTACAGTCCGTTGATCCAGAAGGAATTCCGATGGCTTTCGTGGTGACTGAAAACTGCATCAAGTGCAAGTACATGGACTGCGTAGAAGTGTGCCCTGTGGACTGCTTTCACGAGGGTCCAAACTTCCTCGTGATCGATCCGGACGAGTGCATCGACTGCACCTTGTGCGAGCCGGAGTGCCCGGCTGAGGCCATTTTCTCCGAAGAGGAACTGCCCGCGGGTCAGGCGTCGTTCAAGCCCCTCAATGCCGAGCTGGCCAAGCAATGGCCGGTGATCACCGAGAAGAAGGACGCACCCACCGACGCCAAGGAATGGGATGGGAAGCCGGGCAAGCTGAAGGAACTGCAGCGCTAGCTCGCGAGCCACTCGCTCGCGACACCCCGCTCAGGCCCGCGCGCGGCGGACCGCGGGTGGTGGCGCGAGTGCAGGTCCTTCATGCGCTCGCTCGCCACGTGTGTATAGATCTGGGTCGTCGACAGGTCGCTGTGGCCGAGCAGAATCTGGACCACACGCAGGTCCGCCCCATGGTTGAGCAGATGAGTCGCGAAGGCATGGCGCAGCGTATGCGGTGAGAGGCCTTTGGCGATGCCCGACTTGCGTGCATAGCGCTTGATGATGTGCCAGAAGGCCTGACGCGTCATCCGGTCGCCACGCCGGGTGGGGAACAGGTAATCGGTCTGGCGCTCGAGCAGGATCTCATCGCGCGCGCCGTGCACGAACTCGGTCAGCCAGCGCACCGCCTCGTCGCCGAGTGGTATCAACCGTTCGCGGTTGCCCTTGCCGAGGACGCGGATCACGCCCTGATTGAGGTTGATCTGCTCGTAGCGCAGATTGACCAGCTCCGACACGCGCAGTCCGGTCGCA
>JAPTUI010000026.1 GCA_028067895.1 Pseudomonadota bacterium
GCCCTATGATGCGCGCCTGGTCGCCTGGCTGGTGCGCAACCACCTCTCGTTCTCGCTCACGGCGCAGAAGCAGGACATCAGCGACCCGGAGGTGATCAACGCCTTCGCGCGCACCGTGGGCGATGAGGCGCACCTCGATTACCTCTACGTGCTCACCTGCGCCGACGTGCGCGCCACCAACCCGAAGCTGTGGAACTCGTGGAAGGCCTCGCTGTTCGATGACTTCTACCAACGGGTGCGCCGCGCGCTGCGCCGCGGACTGGAGTCCCCGATCGATCAGGAGCAGCTGGTGGGCGAGACGCGCGAGGCCGCCCGCCGACTGCTCATCGAGCGCGGCGTGTCCGGGGCGGCCATCGAGCGGGTGTGGGAGCGCTTCTCGGCCACCTACTTCCTGCGCCATTCCCCGGAGGAGCTCGCCTGGCACATGCGCCTGCTCGCCGAGCGCGACCCGCACTCCGATGAGCCGCTGGTGGCGCTCGATCCGCAGAGCGTGCGCGGCACGACCGCGGTGCTGATCTACACCCGTGCCCTCGCGCACGGCTTCGGACGCACCACCGCGGTGCTCGATCAGCTCGGGCTCGACATCGTCGATGCGCGCATCACCCCGACGGGCGACGGCTTCAGCCTCGATCTGTATCACGTGCTCGAGGATGACGGCGCGCCGATCGCCGACGGCGAGCGGCGCGAGGAGATCGAGGAGGCGCTGTGGCGCTCGCTGCAGCAGCCGCAGGCGACGATCGCCGTACACCGGCGCGTGCCGCGTCAGGCGCGCATGTTCCACACCCCGACGCAGATTGCGATCAGCACCGATGAGCCGAACGGCCGCTCGGTGCTCGAGCTCATCGCCGGCGACCGGCCGGGGCTGCTGTGCGACGTCGGCAAAGTGCTCACCGCCGAGCACGTGCTGCTGCAGGCGGCGCGCATCATGACCGTCGGGGAGCGCGCCGAGGACGTCTTTTACATCACCGACCGCGACGGGCAGGCGCTCGATGAGTCGCGGGCCGAGCATCTGCGCGAGATCCTCGGCCAGGCCCTCAAACGGCGCGCCGCCGCGTAACCCCACACTGGAGTCTCACATGAACCCGCGTCTTGAGCGGCTGCACGCCTATCCCTTCGAGCGTCTGGCGCGACTGACCGCCCCGGCCAAACCTTCTGCGGCCCTCCGCCCGATCGCCATGTCGATCGGCGAGCCGCGCCACGAGCCGCCGGCGATAGTGCTTCAGGCGCTGCGCGACAACGCCCACCAGCTCGGGACCTACCCGACTACTGCGGGCGTGCCCGAATTGCGCGGCGCGTGCGCCGCGTGGCTCGAGCGGCGCTTCGGCCTCAGCTCAGGAAGCGTCGATCCGGCCACCATGGTGCTGCCGGTGAACGGCACGCGCGAGGCGCTGTTCGCGTTCGTGCAGGCCGCGCTCGATTCAAGCCGGGATGCTCAGGTCGCGATGCCCAACCCCTTTTATCAGATCTACGAGGGCGCGGTGCTGCTCGCCGGGGGCGAGCCGTACTTCCTCGACACCACAGAGGCGAACGCCTACACGCCGGACCTCACGGCGGTGCCGGAGCGCCTGTGGCGGCACTGTCAGGTCCTGATCCTGTGCAGCCCGGGCAACCCGACCGGGAAGGTGTTCTCTCGAAAGTACCTGCAGCAGGCGCTCGAACTCGCCGAACGCTACGACTTCATCGTCGCCGCCGACGAGTGCTACAGCGAGATCTATCTCGATGAGGCGCGCCCGCCGCCGGGCCTGCTCGAGGCGGCTCAGGCCTCGGGGCGCGATCGCTTCGAGCGCTGCATCGTGTTTCACAGCCTCTCGAAGCGCTCGAGCGTCCCGGGCCTGCGCTCCGGGTTCGTCGCCGGCGATCCGGCGATCATCGCCAAACTGCTGCTGTACCGGACCTATCACGGCTGCGCGATGCCGGTGCCGACCCAGCTGGCGAGCATCGTCGCCTGGCAGGACGATGCGCACGTCGTGGCCAACCGGCAGCTGTACCGGGAGAAATTCGAGCGCGTGCTGCCGATCCTCGCCCCGGTGCTGCCGGCGGTGGAAAAGCCCGAAGGGGCGTTTTACCTCTGGAGCGAAGTCGGCGGCGACGGCGACGATGAACGCTTCACGCGCGAGCTGTACGCCACCCAGGGCGTACTGGTGCTGCCGGGCAGCTATCTGGCACGTGACGGGGGCCACGGCAACCCCGGCGCCGGGCGGGTGCGCATCTCACTGGTGCCGGGCGTCGCCGAGTGCGTCGAGGCCGCCGAGCGCATCCGCGCCTACCTCGAGAGCCGCAAGACATGAACATCACTGAGCTTCAGGCCGCCATCGAGGCGGCATTCGAGACGCGCGCCAGCCTGGCGCCGGGGCGCGTGCCCGCGGCACTGAGCGCGCAGATCGAGGCGTGCATCGAGCTGCTCGACAGCGGCAAGGCGCGCGTCGCGGAACGCCGGGGCGCGCAGTGGGTCGTCAACGAGTGGCTGAAAAAAGCGGTGCTGCTGTACTTCCGTACACGCGAGAACACGCCGATCGAGGCTGGCTTCACGCGCTTTTACGACAAGGTGCCGCTGAAATATGCCGACTCGAGCGAGGCACAGCTGCGCGCCGGCGGCGCACGCATCGTGCCGCACGCGGTGGTGCGCAAAGTCGCCTACCTCGCGCCGAACACCGTATTGATG
>JAPTUI010000004.1 GCA_028067895.1 Pseudomonadota bacterium
GCGCCAGCGCCTTGACGTTCAGGTCTTCAATGGCAATCGCATCGTGCTCACGCACCAGGCGGGTCGTGAGCTCATGCAGAGCGTTTCCCCTGGCATCGGCCACCTTGGCGTGCGCTCGGGCGACCCGCAGCCTCTGCTTCGCCCGGCGCCGGCTGCCCTTTTGTCGCCGCGCGAGGCACCGCTGCTGGCGGCGCAGGTAGCGCAGGCGATTGGCGTAGTGCCTCGGCGCCGGGAGCTTCTCGCCCGTTGAGAACGTCGCCAGATGCTTCAGCCCGAGATCCACCCCGACCACCTTGTCGGTCCGCGACAAGCCCTCGAACTCGACTTCGGCCTTGAAGCTGACGAAGTAGCGTCCCGCGGCATCCCGAGTCAGGGTCGCCAAGTCCGGTACCGGCACGAGCTCCCGCTTGCCGTCTTTCTCGATCGTCGGCAAGGCCTCGGCGAGTGCGATGCGGCCGAGCTTGGGTAGCTTCAGCGTGCCTTTCGCCCAGGCCGCTTCACTCACGTCCTGGAATCGTACACTGCCGCCCCCGCGCTTCTCCTTGCGCTTCGGATACTTCGCCAGACCCTCGAAGAAATTCTTGAACGCCGTATCGAGGTCCCGCAGCGCCTGCGTTAGGCACGTCGCTGGGGTCGCGGCAAGCCACTCGTGATCCGCGGTCTGCTTCCATTGCGTCAGCCAGCGCGAAAGGTCATTACCCGTGAGCTTGAGTCCGAGATGCCGATAGCCCTCGGAGCGGATCTCGAGCGCATGGTTCCAGACCCAGCGCGTGGCGCCGAACCAGCGATCGAGCATTCGACGCTGCGCGGCATTGGGATAGGCGCGAATCCGGTAGCCTCGAGTCACTGTCTCCATCCGTTCATGTTATCGGCCCCGCGCCCGCAGTACACGACACGTTCCCGAAGCTCATTCGGAAATGAGCCCGACGGACGCTGCGCTGGGCCGTCGCGCAGGGACCCAACACGCCCTCGGGACGCCCCGCTCCAGGCCGTGCGCATCGTCTGGGTGACTGGCGCCCGCCGCCTTGCGCGATGGCTCCTCGCCCGAGGGGTCGCGCGTGTCCTTCCGCGCTCCGATGAAGGCGAATCCGCCGCGCGCAAGGCAGCCGATGGCTTCGCGTTCACGGATTTCTGGGAGGCCGACTGCAGCGAGTGGACCGCGCGCTATGTGTGGTGCTGTTACGCGCTCTCCTGGGCCGTTCGCCAGTACGACGCCGTGAGGGCGTGCGCGGCCTGAGCGTGCAGGCCCTCGCCTGGGCCATGATTGAGCCGCCGTGGGAATTCCCGCGGCGGTTTTTTATCCACGCGCGCCAAGAATTGATTTAGATCATGCGCCTATGTGTCTTAATCTGGTCGGTCGCGGCCGGAATGTGCGCCGCGTCAACATTTTTATTCGTGACGCTTTGCGCCCTCGAGAAACAAATCGCATAGTTGCGTCGCAGCGCGGAGACGTCGGCATTTGCCGACCTAGCGTAGGTCGCTGAAAATCTTTGACTGATTAGAAAGTTATGGCTCACTCCGCTGTGACGCAGCCGTAGGAAACGGATCGAGTGGACCGGGTGGCGACAGGTGTGGGTGAGCGGACAGAGGGCCCCTGGGCCCTCTTTTGATTTTGGTGGCTTGCAATATGGTCAATGGGGCGGCCGAAGAATTTTTTTATTTTTCCCGCGGGACTGGTGCGATAGGGAGGGCATGCGGGCAAGTCCTACCCAGCGTACGTTGCAGCACCTGCGCAAGGCGGGCTACCCGCTCGTGCAGGTGGTCGAGAAGTGGAACCCCCACGCGCGGGTGCGCCAGGACTTGTTCGGCATCATCGACGTCCTGGCCGTCGGCCCGGAGGGGATTCTCGCCGTGCAGTGCACCAGCGCTACGCACACAGCAAACCGGCTCACGAAGCTACGCGCCTCGTCGGCCTTGCCCGTCCTGAAGAGGGCTGGATTTGCCGTGCACGTGCATGGGTGGCGTAAACGGAAGCAGAACGGTCGATGGGTGTTGCGTGACGAGATAGCCTAGGCGGAGGGAATGATGCTGAGCGCAGGTGTGGCGAAAAAAGACGACAGGTGCCTGGTGATTGACGGGCGCAGTTTCGATGCGGTCGGCTTCGCGGTCGATCGGCGTAATCTCTCGCAAATCAGGAAGATGTGCTCGGCGCTGAAGCTCCCTGCGCCCTGGCGCGCGGCCGTGCGGGATTGGGCGCGCAGCAGCGAGCAGTTTCTCGTGATGTTTGCCGATGCGGCCGCGTACGATGCGGGCGTGCCCTCGGTGATGTTCCCCGACAGTGAACGTGAGTTCGAGCTCTCAGTCCACAGCGCACTTTCCGGTGTGCTCGGGCGGACGTTCTACTGGGGTGCGTGTCTCGACAAGTCGCACGAGGCACAGCTGCGCCTCGCGCTCTACGCTGATCTTCACCTTTCAGGGACCTGCTGAGCGCTCACCCGCGGGGCCGCGCGAGCGGTCCTATCTTTCTCTTCTCGCCCGATCCTGGGTTCTTGCCTGCCCCGGTGCCTATAGCTCTTCAGGACATTACTGAAGACAAAAGGGCGACAATCGATGAAGCTCATGATCATCGAGAGCCCCGGCAAATTGGCGAAGCTACGCTCATTGCTGGGGCCAGGCTGGAACGTGCAGGCGAGCATGGGGCATGTGCGCGACCTGCCATTG
>JAPTUI010000142.1 GCA_028067895.1 Pseudomonadota bacterium
TATAGTCTTTAAGTGGATGCACACCGGTGCGACGCACAAGGTCACCCAGAGCGCGATCCAGGTGGCCTGCGCGGCGCGCCGATACCGGCGCGCACCGTGCGCATGCGACGCCAGTGTCTGCACCGCCATGCTGCTGCCGCCGAGCACGAACATGACCCCGAGGATGAGCCACTGCACCGCGCCGACGGCGGCGAGCGCCGCCGTGGAGATATGTCCAATGAACCACATGTCCGTGAGGTTCAAGATCACCTGCACGGCGCTGTTGGCCATCAGCGGCAATGCCAGCGCCCAGACGACACGCATGTCGATGTGCGCGCCGCCGTCCCGATCGATGCGCTGCGCCGGCAGAGGCGCGCCCGCCCGGGCTGTAGCGCCGATGTCCATGCGAAAGCTCCGCTATTCGATCGGCCATTCTCGCACAGCCTCTTTACGCGCCGGCGCGACCGGTGCACCGTATCGCGCCATGGCAGCACGCAAGAAGGCAGGCACCGCTCGCCGCGGCACGGGGGCCCGGCGTACCGGCGGCGCGCACCGTCGGGGCAAGCTCGCACCGCGCAAGACTCTGCGCGGGCCGGCCGCCGCCGACATATCGCTCGCGCTCGAAAGCGCGGCGGTCGCGCCGCTCGTCGCGCACGTGCGCGACGCCGGCGGCGTGCCGATCGGGGCGTATCGGGAGCCGCTGAGCGGTCGCGCCCTGCTCGTCGCCACCCTGCCGCTCGCCGTGCTGCAACCCACCCCGTTCCAGCGCGATCTGTCACCGACACATACTGCGCGCCTCGCCGAGCGGATGGGCGAGGTCGGCCTGTTCCTCGATCCACTGATCGTAGTTCGGGGCCCCGAGGGGGGATTCTCGACGCCGAACGGCCGTCATCGGCTGGCCGCGGCCAAGGTGCTCGGGATGCGTCAGGTCACCGTGCTCATCTGTCCGGACCCGCAACTCGCGTATCGGATTCTCGCGCTCAACACCGAGAAGGCGCACAACCTGCGCGATCGGAGCCTGGAGGCGATTCGCATGGCGCGCAGCCTGGCGCTGCAGCCCGGCGGCGCCAGTGAACAAAACTGGGCGGGGCCGCTCGAGGCGCCCGAACTGCTGACGCTCGGCCTGCTTTACGAGAGTTCCGGCCGGTTCGCCGGCGGTGCCTACAACGCGTTTCTGCGCAAGGTCGACCGCTTCAGCGAGCGGCCGCTCGCGGCGAGTCTGCGCGAGCGGCACGGCTTCGCGGCACGGCTGCTCGCCATCGACGCCGAGGTCAAGCGCATCGTCGCCGGCCTGCAAGCGCGCGGGATCCAGTCGCCGTATCTGCGCAATTACGTGGTCGCCCGCATCAATCCGGTGCGATTCATCAAACCCGGCAAGTCCGCGCGCGCAGCGGTGATGCCCATGGCACAGGCGCTGACGCGCATGAGTGCTGCCGCGCGGACCTTCAAGCTCGATTCGGTTTCACATCGCGACCTGGCGTGGGTGGCCGTCGGCGCCGCCGCCGAGGAATGAACGACTGCACATGGGTTGCCGCGGCGGCGCGAGCATTCACGAGGTTACGCCCATCACGCGCGCCTCACTTCCCCGTCCGATGCGGACATACCGTGTGCCAACAGTTCGGTCGCGCCCGCTGACCACCTTGACGATCTGTGCGAGCGGCGCGGCGTGCACGTCCGCGCGCGGACGTGACAGAAACAACTCCGCCTGGAAACGGCCTTCGGCCTCGAGCCCCTGGGTCTCAATGCCGAGTCTCTCCAGAGTCGTCAGACAACCGGTGAACTCCTTGACGTCGCGAAAGCGGCGCTGCACGAACGTGGCGCCGGCCAGCTTCTCGGTGACCAGGCCGAACCGGTCGAGCGCTGCGGCGATCTCCGTGTAGGGGAACATCCGCAGCACGAAGGAAATCACCCAGGGCGGCTGGTCGGTGCAGCCGAGAATTGCGCGGAAGGTTCGTTCGGTCACGTAGCCGACACACCCGGTCGAGAGAATGACGTTGACCTCCCGCAACGATCGGCGTTCCTGCAGTGTCGGCGCGCTGTGTTCGAAGTTGGCGACGATGCCGGTGGACAGCAGACCGGCCGCAACCGCGTAGCGCACCGCCGCACCCGACATGTCGAGACCGAGGAAGCGCGCCGCGCTGATCTGCGGCCAGCTGGCGTAGTAGTTGCGGTCGAGGCGGGCGAGCTCATCGGCGCTGAGCACCGCCATCTGCGGATGCACGTAACGGCGACGCAACACACGGAAACTCAGGGGAAACCGGTGCACCGCCGCGTTGATCCCATACGAGCAGCCCACATCGAGGACAGTCGCCTCCGTGGCCGCGCACTTGCGGCGCGCGGCGAGAATCTGCCGGATGATCGGCTCGGCGACATCCGGAATGACGTAGTCGAGCGCGCCCAGCACGGCGAAGTAGGCACGCGGATCGGGTTGGTCGTAGATATCGTCGAAGTTCGCCTTCGACGCGTTCAGCGTGGCGAATGGCTGCATAGCGTGTTCTCCTTAGCGGGCGATCGCGCGGGCGTCGGCGCCGATCGCCTGGAGGCCGAGGCAGCCGCTGCGTGGGCTGCCGAAGCTCGTCGAGATAATATATTTGTCCAAATATATGGCTCTATCCAATTTCGAGTGGGTAATGCGGCCTGAGGTGGCACGGTTTTCCCGGTAGTCCACAGTGCCGCAGCCG
>JAPTUI010000300.1 GCA_028067895.1 Pseudomonadota bacterium
CAGTACGGAATCACGTAGAGCGTCCGCCCGCGCATGCAGCCGCGAAACAGCTCGCGCATCTTCTCGTGTGCGGCCTGCGGGTCCATCCAGTTGTTGTTCGGACCCGCATCGTCCTGCGTGGCGGTGCAGATGTAAGTCAGGTGCTCGACGCGCGCGACATCGCCCGGGTCGGAGCGATAGAGGTAGCAGTCCGGGAACGTCTCGGCATCGAGGCGCTGCAGCTGACCCTCGCGGACCAGCTGCGCGATCAGGGCCTCGCGCTCGCTGCGGGTGCCCTCGCACCAATGCACCTCGCTCGGCTGGGTCAACTCGCGGACCGAGTCGACCCATTCGCTGACGGCGCGGCTGAGCTGCGACATCGGCAGGGGCAGGGGAGAAGCGGTGGCCATATCGGTACCTCGTCTGAGGCGCCGGCGCATCACGGCGGCGCTCGGCGCCGGAAGCAGGGGAGCGGGTGCACCCGCCGGCGATTGAAATCAGTATAGTCGCGCCCTGTTCCGGCCCTGCTAAAAGTACGATGAAAGGGGCCGATTTGTTCCATAATCGCACAACACGATGTTTCGGGACGGTCAGGCGGGGCCGTGTTCTGCGCCGGCCGCCGCAGGGGCCGGCGTGTCCACCCCGTGCGCACCGTACAATGTGGTGATGCTGGATCTGCAGGACATATTCGGCGCCGGCGGACCGCTCGAGTCGGCGCTGGCGGACTTCACCGTGCGCGAGCCGCAGCGGCGCATGGCCGAGCGGATCAGCGCAGCCATCGCCTGGCGCGAGACCCTGGTGGTCGAGGCCGGGACCGGCACCGGTAAGACGTTCGCCTATCTGGTGCCGGCACTGCTCGCCGGGGCACGGGTGCTGATCTCTACCGGCACGCGCACGCTCCAGGATCAGCTCTACGCCAAAGACCTGCCGCTCGTGGCCCGGGCGCTCGGCCGGCCTGCTACTGTGGCGGTGCTGAAGGGGCGGTCGAATTACCTGTGCCGCTATCGCCTGACGCAGGGTGCGGCGGCGCTGGCGCTGGCGCTGCCCGCCGAATCGCCCGGCGCGGATAGCGCGCTCGAGCGGATCCGGCGCTGGGCGCTCACCACCCGCACGGGCGATCTGGCCGAAGTGCCGGGACTCTCCGATGCCGATCCGGTCTGGGGCGAAGTCACCTCGACGCGCGACAACTGCCTCGGGCAGCGCTGCTCGGAATTCGCCTCCTGCCACGTGGCGCTGGCGCGGCGTGCGGCCATCGAGGCCGACGTGGTCATCGTCAATCACCATCTGCTGCTCGCCGATCTGGCCCTGAAGGAAGATGGCTTCGCCGATCTGCTCGGCGCGGCTGATGCGGTCATCCTCGATGAGGCGCACCAGATTCCGGATCTGGCCACGCAGTTCTTCGGCGCCGAAGTCGGCAGCCGGCGCATCGAGACGCTGCTGGCGGATCTGGAAGGCCGCCTGCACCGGCGGGACGCGCTGGCCGCGGCTGCAGCCGAGCCGTTGCTCACCGCGGCACGTGCCGTGCGCCTGTGCCTGGCGCGCATGGCGCGCGCCCTCGAGGGGCGCGGCACGCGACTCGAGTGGACCGAGGCCGAGCCGCTGCTCGCCGCGGACGTCGGGACGCTGCGCGTGCAGCTGAAGGGGCTCACCGAGCGGCTGCGCGGCTGTGAGTCGGATGCCGCGCTCGCAGCGCTCGCCGAGCGCTGCGGTGAGCTCAGTGCGAATCTCGAGCGCATCGGGGCGAGCGACACCCAGGAGGGTGCGCGCTCGGTGCAGCCGCAGCGGCGCGGATTCACGCTGAGTCTGATGCCCTTTGACATCGCGCCGCGCTTCCAGGCGCTCATCAACGCCCGTGCCTGCGCCTGGATCTTCACCTCCGCGACGCTCTCGCTCGGGGAGGACTTCAGTCACTTCACGAGCCGCCTGGGACTCGCCGAGGCCGAGACGCTGCGCATCGACAGCCCCTTCGATTTCGCCCGTCAGAGTGTGCTGTATCTGCCGAGTGCGCTGCCGGAGCCGAACAGTGCGGAGCACCTGGCGGCGGTGATGCGCGTGGCGCGCGAGCTGATCGATGCCGCCGGGGGCGGTGCGTTCGTGTTGTTCACCAGCCACCGCGCACTCGAGCGGGCCGCGGCGCTGTGGCGCAGCGCCGGTGGCGGGCTCGCGCGTTACCGGCTGCTGGTGCAGGGCGAGGCGCCGCGCGAGCGGCTGCTGCAGAGCTTTCGCGCCGATGGCAACGCCGTGCTGTTCGGGACGGCGAGTTTCTGGGAAGGTGTCGATGTCAAAGGCGATGCGCTGCGGTTGGTCGTCATCGAGAAATTGCCGTTTGCCTCGCCGGTGGATCCGCTGGTGCGCGCGCGCATCGAGCATCTGCAGACGAGCGGCGGCAACGCGTTTCGCGACTATCAGTTGCCCGAAGCGGCGCTCGCCCTGAAGCAAGGCGTGGGGCGGCTGATCCGCAGCGAACAGGACTTCGGCGTCGTGGCGATCTGCGATCCGCGGCTCACCTCGCGCAGTTACGGGCGGGTGCTGCTCGCTGCGCTGCCGCCGATGCGCCGCACGCGCCTCGCGGCCGAAGCCCTCGAGTTCCTGCGCGAGCGCGCCCCGCAGCCTGTGGAGGTCGGCGCATGAGGCTGCTCGCTCTCGCCACGGCCACCGAGCACTGCTCGGCTGCTCTCC
>JAPTUI010000596.1 GCA_028067895.1 Pseudomonadota bacterium
CGCGCCTCGGCGCTGCGTCGTTCGGTCGAGCCACGCCCGAGCGCCCCGGTGCCGCCGAGTGCGATCAGCGCCACCACCAGGACCCCGTTGGCGGTATCTGCGAGCTGCGAGCCGAAGAGGAAACTCACCGCGAGCAGCGCCCAGAAGGCACCGTTGCCGAAGCGCCGTGGATTGCTGCGGTCGCGCACGCTGAGAGCCGCGAATGCCCCGAACATCGCCCCGGCGAGTCCGTAGACGTCGTGCAGCCCGATCACGGCTGATCTCCGCGCGCGAGGCGCTTCAACTTCGCATCGAGGCGCCAGAGGCGCACGCCGTGGATCACGAACGCGAGCAACGCCGTCGGGATCGCCCACATGGAGAGCCGAAACGGCGCGATGTCGTAGCCGCTCTGGGCGAGAAAGCCCTTGATCAGCAGGATCGAGGAGACAGCGATGAAGATGTCCTCACCGAAAAACGCCCCGACGTTGTCTGCGCTCGCCGCGTAGGCGCGCACCAGATGACGCATCTGCGCGGAGAGCCGTCCGAACCGGCTCTCCGCAGCACCCTCAGCCATGGGCGCGACAATCGGACGCACCATTTGCGCCGGTCCGCCGAGGGACGTCAGACCAAGCGCGGCGGTGAGCTGGCGCAGTGCGAGATACCCCAGGATGATCCGCCCGGCCGTCGCGGCGCGCAGCCGGCCGATCAGCGTGCGCGCCCGCTCGCGCAGACCCTCGTGCTCGAGCAGCCCGATCACCGGCAGGATCAGCCAGATGAGCGACACGTAGCGGGTCGCATTGAAGGCATGCCCGAGCGCGGCCAGCACCCGCAGCGGGGCGATCCCCGCGGCCAGTCCGGCCGCGAAGGCCGTCACCAGAATGACGAGCAGCGGATTGAGGCCGGCGGCGAAGCCGACCACCAGCACGGCAATGGCGAGCAGCGGCCAGAGGTTCACGGTGCCCCGAATCCCCCGCCGCCCGGGGTGAGGAGCGTCAGCACATCGCCCGCTCCGACCGCGAAGCTGGCCGTGGCGCCGATCGCCTCGAGCGAACCGTCGGCCCGGCACAACGTCCCGGCACCGGCCGCCCCGCTTGCCCCGCCCTGCAGTCCGAACGGACGTACCCGCCGATGGTTGGCGAGCAGCGCGCCGGTGAGCGGCGCGCGGAACTCCAGACGGCGCAACACGCCATCGCCGCCACGCTGCCGCCCGGCACCGCCCGAGCCGCGGCGGATCGCGAACTCGCGCAGCAACACCGGAAAGCGCATCTCGAGGATCTCCGGATCGGTCAACCGGGAATTGGTCATGTGAGTCTGAACGGCATCGCAGCCGTCGAAGTCCGCGCCGGCGCCGGCGCCCCCGGCAATGGTCTCGTAGTACTGCAGGTGTGCATCGCCGAAGGTCAGATTGTTCATCGTCCCCTGGGAGGCGGCGAGCACGCCGAGTGCACCGTAGAGCGCATCGACGATGCACTGGGAGGTCTCGACGTTGCCGGCGGCCACGGCCGCCGGATAGGTCGGGTCGAGCAGCGAGCCGGCCGGAATGCGGATTGTGAGGGGCTCGAGACACCCCTCGTTGAGCGGAATGGGTCGCTCGATCAGCGTACGGAACACGTACACCACCGCCGCGAGACACACGGCCCGCGGCGCATTGAAATTCCCCGCATGCACCGCGGCGGTGCCCGCGAAGTCGATGTGCGCCCGGCCGCCCTCGATGCGCACGTCGACCGCGATCACCGCGCCGTCATCGAGTTCGTACCGGAACGAGCCCGAGCGCAGCCGTGCGATCGCCTCGCGCATGCACTCGGCGGCGTTCGCCTGCACATGCGCCATGTAGTCGCGCACCCGAGTCAATCCGTGGCGCGCCACGGCGCGCTCGATCTCGGCGATGCCACGGGCGTTTGCCGCCAATTGCGCGCGCAGATCCGCCACGTTCTGATCCGGGCGGCGCGCCGGATACGGCCCAGCGGCGAGCGCCGCACGCAGCTCACTCTCGCGCAGCCGCCCCGACTCAAGCAGATGGAAGCACTCGAAGAGCACTCCCTCCTCCTCGATGCTGCGGCTGAACGGCGGCATCGAGCCCGGCGTACTGCCGCCGATGTCGGCGTGGTGGGCGCGCGAGGCGACGAAACAGTCCGGCGCATCGCCGGCAGACAAAAAAACCGGCGTCACGACCGTCATGTCCGGCAGATGCGTTCCGCCGTGATAGGGACTGTTGAGCAACCAGGCATCGCCGCGGCGCATCGCGCCGCGGCGCGCCTCGATGACCGAGCGCACGCTCGCGCCCATCGAGCCCAGATGCACCGGCATGTGCGGGGCATTGGCGATGAGTCCGCCGTGCGCATCGAACAGCGCGCAGGAGTAATCGAGCCGCTCCTTGATGTTCACCGACTGGGCGGTCGCCCTGAGCACCTCGCCCATCTGCTCGGCGATGTGCATGTAGAGGTTGTTGAAAATCTCGATCCGCGCCGGATCGGGCCGCATCTCGGGCCCGCTCTGCACGCCGGGCAGCGTCGCGACGACCGCGGTGGTGCGCTCGAGCAACCACTGTCCGTCGGCCCGGCGCTGCGCGCGCCATCCCGGCTCCAGCACGACGGTCGAGTGCGGTCCGACGATGAGCGCGGGCCCCTCGAGGGCGTCCTGCGGACCATTGAGTGCCGCGAGCGGTACCT
>JAPTUI010000669.1 GCA_028067895.1 Pseudomonadota bacterium
TCTGCGCTTGACTCCCGATGAGCGCATCCTGTGCGTCCTGCCGCTCTCGTTCGACTATGGCCTGTACCAGCTCCTGATGGCCGTCGCATTGGGAGCATGTCTGGTACTCGAGCGCTCCTTCGCTTTCCTCGGGCAGACTCTCGAGACCATGCGACGCGAACGGATCACCGTGTTCCCCGGCGTCCCCACTCTCTTTGCCACACTGATCGATGCCCATCGCCGTACCCCGCTCTGCCTGCCCACGGTCACGCGCCTCACCAACACCGCCGCGGCGCTTCCCCCGGAATTCATCGGGAGTCTGCGCGAGATTTTTCCGAATGCCCTCATCTATGCTATGTATGGCTTGACCGAATGCAAGCGCGTCAGCTACCTCGAGCCGGAGTTGCTCGACGCCAAGCCGGGCTCCGTCGGCAAAGCGATTCCCGGCACCGAGGCCTACGTGCTCGCCGCCGACGGCAGCCCCGTCCCGCCCGGCGAGCCCGGCATCCTCCATGTGCGCGGACCCCATGTCATGGCCGGCTACTGGAACCGGCCCGATCTCACCGCCGAGATGCTCAAGCCCGGCAAATTCCCCGGCGAGCGGGTGTTGTGCACCCATGATCTGTTTCGCACCGACGCGGAAGGATTCCTCTACTTCGTCGGCCGCACAGACGATATCATCAAGACGCGCGGCGAGAAGGTCAGCCCCGTGGAAATCGAGAACGCGCTGCACCGTATCTCCGGAGTGCGCGAAGTCGCCGTGGTTGGCGTCCCCGATCGTATGCTGGGCACGGCGATCCGCGCCTACATCGTCGCCGACCCCGGCGCCGCTCTCAGCCCGCACGCCATCCGCGCCGGCGCCGCCGCGTTCCTCGAATCTCACATGATCCCGACCCAGATCGTCCTCTGCGCCCAACTGCCGCGCAGTCCGAATGGCAAGATCGACAAGCGAGTGCTCCTTGGCTAAACAGCGTCACACCCACCCGACATTCAAGCTTCTTCAATGAACTCCCCTCTACGCAAGCCAAATCTCTTCGTCATCGGCGCCATGAAGTCCGGCACCACATCGCTGCATGAGTACCTCGATACTCATCCGCAGATCGCCATGAGCAAACAAAAGGAGCCGGCGTTCTTTGCCGAGGAATTCACCCTGCGGCGCGGCGAGAACTGGTACCTGAGTCTTTTCCCCCAGGACACCCGTTATCGCTACCTCGGCGAGTCCAGCACGCAGTATACGCGGCTGCCGCTGTTCCAGGGCGTCCCGCAGCGACTGCATCAATTCAATCCCGACGCGCGCCTGATCTACATCATGCGCAATCCCTTCGATCGCCTCGTCAGCCACTATTGGCACGCCGTGCAAGTTCGACCCATCCTGACAGAGCATGGCGAACACCGCTCACTGCTGAATGCGATTCGCAACTCTCCTGAGGTATATCTCGCCACCAGCAACTACGCGGTGCAGCTTGCCCCCTATATTCGGCTCTTCGGACGGGATTCGCTGTATACGCTAACCTTCGAGTCCCTCATCGCGAATCCCCAGCGGGAATTGGATGGAATCTACAACTGGCTCGACCTTCCATCGCACTCGCTTGCTGGACAAATCGGCCGCGTACATAACCCGACGCCCAGAGACACGACCAGCGCCGCTGGTGCCGGCATTCTCTATCGAATCCGCTTTTCAAACACCTGGGACCGCATCGCTCCCTACGTGCCGAACAAATTCAAGCAATGGGCAAAACACCGCGCCTATCGAGCACCGAATCCAGAACAGTGGCAACAAGAGATAGCCCAGCTGCGCGCGGAGATTTCCGGTCTGCAAAGCAAACAGCTCGATGCGCTTTCACGCTTGCTTGGGAAAGAATTTCCGGAATGGCAAGCCGAGTCTTCAAAACACGATCAGCCTCTTGACGGAACACTCAATAATTCCGACTAGTCGTGATACCGTACCGAACGGCAGCTTTGCTCACCGCACGGAGTGCGGCCATACTTGCCCCATGACAGACCAGCGATCCGGTCACACCGGAAATATTCGAACCATGCGGCGACGTTGTCAATCTGCACCCAACATACTGCTGGTGGGAAACTGGCGTTCCGATACCGGCTATGCCTGGAAGATGATCGAGCGGTTCTGGATCGCTATCGCGGCGGCGTTCCCGGACCGACTGACCTATCTGTGCTTCCCCGAGCTCGGGGCGGTCAATCCGGAGCTTCGCGCGGCCGGCATCGAGGTCGAGGCATTCTCTTTCGACTTGGGTCGGCCGGCCGCCCTGGTCGAATTCTGTCGCGACCGCGATATCGGTCTGATCTACCTGACCGATCGTCCATACGCGTCACGTGTGTATCGCAGGCTCAGACGCAATGGCGTCCAGCGCATCATCATCCACGATCACACGCCGGGCCGGCGGACGGCGCCCTCGCCTCTAAAGGGTCTGCTCAAACGCGCTCAGATCGTCGCCTTGGGTGCCGATCGTTACATCGCCTGCTCGGAGCAGGTCCTCGAACGCCTCGTCACCGTCGGCTGCGTGCCGCGAGGTCGCTGTCATCTGGCGCGAAACGGCATTGACCTCTCCCGGTTCCCGCAACCGAACCCTACGATCCGGACCGAACTCTCGCTGTCTGCCCCTACCGTGCTCGTCGTCTCCTGCTCGCGCCTGCATCCCTACAAG
>JAPTUI010000262.1 GCA_028067895.1 Pseudomonadota bacterium
CTTCGCTCTGTGCACCGTCGTCAGATCCAAGGCATCCAGTGTCAGGCCATCCTCTCCCTCGAAGCCCTCGAAGCGTCCCTGCGCCCAGTTCTGGATGTGGGTCGCAAGCCAGAAGTAGTACCTCTTTCCACGGTCCTGGCCGCCGGTAATCTGTCCGCGGACCTCGTCATCCGGGCGCGCCCTCCTGCGCACGCTCTCGTAATCGGCCAGAATGGCGGAGCATCGCGCCTGGTTGCCCAAGCGGGCGAGCTTTCCGCGATCGGTGAGATCCCACTCGGCGACACCGCAATCATTGAGCAGATCGTAATAGGCACCGATCAGGTCAGCTGGACCCGTGGGCGTCTCGACTTCGCTCTTCCACGCCTCAAGTCGCTTGCGAATCCGCGCCTTGCGTGCCGAGCTCAGGTTGAAACGCTCGGCATATTCTCCACACAGCGTCTCCAGCGAGACCGGATCCCCGGAACCGTATCCCTCAGGACGCCAGGATTGATCCGCAAGGTACGCAAAGGTCTTCCCGAACAACTGCGCCTCGTGGGACTTGAACAGTCCCGTGCGCCCACCGGGCTGGACGGGAATCTCCTGTCTTTGAAAAGCCTCCAACAGACGCGAATATGACGTTGCCGTGCGCACCAACACCCCAATGTCGCGGTACCGATAGCCTCGGGCGACCAGCTCCTTGACAGCACGGGCGATGCACACCGCCTCATCGGCCTCCGTCCGCGCGCACCAGGTGACGATTTCCGGCAGGTCCGTCTCCCGATGTTGCAGCATGGTCTTGTCCAACCTGCCCTGGATCGTGCGCGCGAATCCATTGGCCGCCCGAATGATCTCCGGCCTGCTGCGGCGATTGACAAGCAGCTCGAACGTGGCCACGCTGCGATAGCGACGCTCGAACTGTACGATGTTATTGACGTCGGACCCGCGCCATTGATAGATCGACTGGTCATCATCGCCGACCACGCACAGTTCGACCCCGGGGCCGGCCAGCTTCGCGATCAGGGATTCCTGAGCCGGATTGATGTCCTGGTATTCATCGACGATCAAGTGCCTGAGGGGCGAGCGTACTGCGCCGGCCACCCCGGGATCCTTGAGCGCATCGACTGCAAGACAGACGAGGCGCCCGAACGTGAAAAGCCGATACACATCAAGTCGGCTCAGGTAACGTTCCATGACGTCCCGGAATGGGGGCGCCAGCCGCTCCAGGGGGATCCGCTCGTTCTCGACGACCTGAGCATTGCGGATGAAAGCCTCAACGCCCTCGTACAGCTTTCCCCCGAGCGTCTCGAGCCGAATGCGGTTGCGCTCGCGCACCAGGAAGGCGGCGAGGCGATTGTCGTCGAGCAGGTCGTAGGTTTCGTACTTCGACACGTGCCGGCGCAGCAGCGCGTAACAGTAGGCATGCAGGGTTCCGATGTGGCAGCCGTTCAGCCGATCGACGGCGGCCCGGCCCAATCGCGCCGCGACCCGACGCTCGGTGCGGTGCTTGAGTTCTTTGGCGGCCCGTTCCGTGAACGTAAAGGCGACGATGGCTTGGGGATCAACGCCGGATTCGATGAGGGCCGCAACCCGTTGCGACACCACCTCCGTCTTCCCTGATCCTGCAGCAGCAATGATCTGCATTGGGCTGCCGCGGTGGCGGACCGCCCGCAATGCATCGCCTTCGAGCCGCGGAGGAACAGTGTTCATCGTATGCTGGCCGAATGGGTTACTGCGCGGGGTTCTGCTGCGCGTAATACCAACTGCCATGCTAGATGCCGGCGCCGTGCACAACCATGACCCCGAACACACTTTGCACACGGACCTGCGCTGCGCGAGCCTCAGGGACTCCAGCCGGCCTCACCGGCTGCGATCACGATGCGGGCGCAGGCCTCGGCATCGGAGTCCGCATGGTGGTGATCCAAGGGGATCCGCAGCCGGGCACAGACGTCCGGCAGCTTCGTCGGATAGATGCTCCAGACCTGACGTGCAACCTGGACCGTGCAGACGAAAGGACGATCGATTGGCTCCAGGCCGTGAGCCGCGCAGCAGCCGCCGAGAACGCCGCGGTCAAAGGGCGCGTTGTGCGCCGCCCAGAAGTCCACCGCGCCGACCCGTGCCACGATCTCGGGCCAGAGTTCGCCGAAAGTCGGCGCAGCGCGCACGTCCGTCCATGACAGTCCATGGATGAACGTGAATTCGAACTCGCGGGTCGGAGGACGGATGAGCTCGTAGATCCGCTCCACGATCCGCCCACCCGACACGACCACCACGCCCACGGCGCAGGCACTGTCGGAGCGGCAGTTGGCCGTCTCGAAGTCGATCGCCGCGAACCGGCGGACCGGTTTATGGCGCGTGGGACTCAACGCGGCCTCTTCGAAAACCAAACGGGTCGAACATGTTGGCTTTCACGCAGAGCGCCCGGACTGGAGCGGTCCGAGTGCCGCGAGATTTCGCGGCGTCTGGATGCCGGTGCCCCGGCTCGCACCGGCGGCCCGCACACACCATACACGCCCCGGCGGGTGCACCGTTGCGATCAGGGCGACAGATCGCGCAGCTTCAGCAGCGGACCGATGAACTTCTCGTAGTTCTTCCACCGCCCCACCGAGCTCGTATAGATCTTCTGCCGCACCTGCCAGTGGCTCGCGGTCAGCACC
>JAPTUI010000271.1 GCA_028067895.1 Pseudomonadota bacterium
ATCTGGTAGCTGCCCTGCATGGTGCCCACGGGCGTCTCCAGGACCGCGCCGCTCGAGTAGCGGAAGCCCTGGCCGGGCTCGAGCCGCGGCTGCTCGCCGACCACGCCCTCGCCGCGCACTTCCTTCACCCCGCCGTTGGCGTCGGTGATGATCCAGTGCCGCTTCAGCAGCGTCGCCGGCTGACCGCCCTCATTGAGGATGGTGATGGTGTAAGCGAACACGTAACGCTGTTCGCGCGGATTGGACTGCTCGCCGAGATAGCTGGTCTCGACGTCGATGCGGATTTTGTGCGGCGCGCTCATACGCCGCTAGTCTACCGGGGCGCAGCCCGGGGGGCGACGCGCCGCGCGTTTCACTGCGGGCGCGATGCCGTCGCGCGCTTCACGCGCACCGCGAGCACGTCGCAGGGTGCGGCGTGCAGGACAGCGTCCTCGGTGAAGTTGACCAGGATCGACATGCCGTGCCGCTCACGGCTGCCGAGCACGATCAGGTCGGCCTGACGTTTGCGCGCAACGCGCACGATCTCGGCTTTGACGTTGCCGGACTCGATCCAGCAGGGGGCGGCGCCGAGGCCGAGCTCACCGGCGAGCTTCGCAAGGTGGGTGCGGGCGCGCTGCACCAAGGCGTCCTCGACACCCGCGCTGGTGATCAGCGCCTCGGACATCGGCTCGACGGGCAGCAGCTCGACCACGTGCAGCAGCTCGATTTCCGCCTGCAGGCGTGCGGCGAGCGCCGCGGCGTGCCGACCGACGTGCAGGCTGTCCTCGCGCAGATCGAGGACGACGAGAATACGGCGGTAGGACTCCCCGGGCATGCCCGCGAGCGTAGCTCAATCCGCTGCGGCGGACACCTGGGCGAGCGCATTGAACCGCTCCGGTGCGAGCGTCTCGGGCCGAGCGCCGGGGTCGATAGCGCAGCGCTCGAACTGCTCGACGCTGACCAGGCCGCGCAGGCTGTTGCGCACCGTCTTGCGCCGCTGGGAGAACGCCGCTGCGACCAGGGCTGCGAAGCCGGGGTGCACCGGGAAGCGCGGCGCGGCTCGTACCGTCAGGCGGGCGACGGCGGACCAGACCCGCGGCGGCGGCTTGAAGGCGCCCGGACCGACCTCGAACAGCGGCGCGACGTCGACCCAGGGGGCGAGCATCACCGTCAGGCGCCCGTAGGCCGGATCGCCCGGCGCGGCCGCCATGCGCTCGATGACCTCGCGCTGCAGCATGACGTGCAGGTCAAGGATCGACGCGGCGCTCTCCAGCAGGTGAAACAGCAGTGGCGTGGAGATGTTGTAGGGCAGGTTGCCCACCACGCGCAGCCGCTCGCCGCGCTCGGCGGCGAGGCCCGCGAAATCGAACCGCAGCGCATCGGCCTCGCGCAGCGTGAAGCGTGGCTCGGCGGCGAAGCGCTCGCGCAGCAGCGCGGCGAGGTCGCGGTCGATCTCCACGGCATCGAGGCTTAGGCACGGGGTGGCGAGCAGATATTCGGTGAGTGCGCCGCGGCCCGGTCCGATCTCCACCAGACGATCCTCGGGGCCCGGTGCGACCGCCGCGGCGATGCGTTCGAGCACCGCCGGGTCGTGCAGGAAGTGTTGCCCGAAGCGCTTGCGCGCGCGCGGCTCGGCGGCCGTGCGGCCCTGCGGCGCGCTGCGGCTCACGGGTCGCGCCGCTTAGCGAGCGCGACCGCCAGCTCGAGGGCGGCGACGAGGCTGCCCGGCTCGGCGCGCCCGGTGCCCGCCAACTCGAGGGCGGTGCCGTGATCGACCGAGGTGCGCAGGATCGGCAGCCCGAGCGTCACATTTACCGCAGAGTCGAAGCCGGCGTGTTTGATCACCGGCAGACCCTGATCGTGATACATGGCGAGCACCGCGTCGTAGCGGGCGAGCACGCGCGGTACGAACACCGTGTCCGCCGGCAACGGGCCGCTCACCTCGAGGCCGCGCTCGCGCATGGCGGCGATCGCCGGACCGATCACCCGGATTTCCTCATCGCCGAGGTGTCCGCCCTCGCCGGCGTGCGGGTTCAGCCCGCAGACCCCGATGCGCGGACGGGCGAGCCCCCACCAGCGTCTCAGGTCCTGATCCAGGATGGCGAGGGTCGCGCAGAGCGACTCGCGGGTGAGCGCCTCGCTCACCCGCGCGAGCGGCAGGTGGGTCGTGGCGAGCGCAACACGCAGCGTCCCGGTGGCGAGCATCATGACCGGACTCGCCCCGGTGCGCTCGGCGAAGAATTCCGTGTGGCCGGTGAAGGGCACCCCGGCCTCGTTGATGAGGCCCTTGTGCACCGGAGCGGTGACGATGGCCGCGAACTCGGCGGCGAGGGCGCCAGCGCAGGCCCGCTCGAGCAGCCCGGTCACGTAACGCGCATTGCGCACTTCGAGCCGCCCGGGCGTGCACGGCGCGGCGAGCGCGTGCTGCTCTACGAAGAGGTGCCCGGGCTGGTGCGGGCAGGGCGCCTCGGGCCGGTAGGGGTGCAACTCGACCGCGAGCCCGAGCTGTCGGGCCCGTTCGGCGAGCAGCGCCGCATCGGCCAGGCACACCAGCTCGCACGGCATCGCCCGAGCCGCGATCGCGAGGCACAGGTCGGGGCCGACGCCGGCGGGCTCCCCCGAGGTCAGCACGATCCGTGGCGCCATGGCGGCTCGGCTCAGTCGCTGAGAATCTTCACGTAGGCCTCATCGCGCAGCCGCTGCAGCCACAACTCGGCGTCCTCGTCGGCGCGGCTGGCGCGGATCGCCTCCATGGCGTGCAGGCGTTTCATTTCCTTGGTCTCGTCGAACTTGCGGCGTCCGAGGAGCTGGGCGATGTGCCAGCCGAAGCGGGTCTGGAAGGGCTGGCTGATCTGCCCCACCTTGAGCTTGCTGATCGCCTTGGCGAAGCGAGGAGTGAAGGCATCCGGACTCTGCCAGCCCAGATTCCCGCCCTGCGAAGCGGATCCCGGGTCCTGCGAGACCGAGGCGGCGATGACTGAGAACTTCACCTTGCCGGCGAGGATTTGCTTGCGGATCTTCTCCAGGCGCTCACGCACCGTGGCGTTGTCCTGCAGGGCGTTCGGGATGAGCAGGATGTGCCGCACGTGCACCTGCGCAACGATGTCCTTGTGCACATTGCGGCGCACCTGGTTCAGCTTCACGATGTGAAAGCCGGACGGCGTGCGGATCGGTGCGCTCACTTCCCCGGGCTTGAGTGTCGGCACGACGCGGGTGAGGAAGGTCGGCAGGTCGATACCCTTGCGCCAGCCGAGGTTGCCGCCTTTGAGCGCATCTGCGCTGTTGGAGTAGGTGACCGCGAGCTTGCCGAAGTTCTTGCCTGCTTTGGCGAGCGCGTCGACTTTGTCGGCCAGATGCTGTGCGGCAGAGAGCTGCTTCGGCGTGGCGTTCGGCGGCACGGCGATCAGGATGTGCGACACGTTGTATTCCTCGCCGGCCGTGGGCGCATCGGCCTGGTGCGCGAGGAACTGGTCGATCTGGCGCGGTGTGACCACTATGCGCTGCAGCACGTCGCGTTCGCGCAGCAGGCCGATGATCAGCTGATCGCGCATCTGGTCGCGGTAATCGGCGTAGTTGATGCCTTGCTGCGCGAGCGCCGTCGGCAGGTCGGCAAAGGGGATGCCGTTGCGTGCCGCGACGTTCTGCAGCGCTGCGTTCAGCGTGTCGTCGGAGATCGTGATGCCGTCCTGCTGCGCCTGCTGCAGCTGGACTTTCTGCAGGATCAGGCTGTTGAGCACCTGCTTGCGCAGCACGCTCTGGGCCGGCGGGGTGAGCCCCTGGGCTTTGAGTTCCGCGACCACCTGGTGCACGCGGCTGTCAAGCTGGCTCTGCATGATCACGCCGTTGTTGACGATCGCCGCGATGCGGTCGAGCAGCTCCCCCTGGGTCGAGAGGTCGCGGGTCTGGGCGAGCGCCCGGCCCGGCAGCAGCGCGAGCGCCGCCGTCGCGCACAGCGCAGCGAACCAGACCCTGTGCGCAAGACCCGCCGTGCGGGTGTTCCGAGGGGGCTGGGTGGAGAAGAAAAAGTGCCGCCGCATGCGCTTCAGTCCTCGATCGCTCTTCATTTACGGATGGGGTGCCGGGGAGGTCATGGCCGCCGGAGTGTAGCCGGGGATGGCCTCGGAGAGGAAAGCATCCGGCGCTGATCCGACACTGGCGAGGCCCGTGAGTTCCACCTGCAGGTAAATGCCAGTGTCCTGGGCGCCGGTGCGTTGCGCCACGCCCACCGGCTGCAGCGCCGGGCGAACGGCCACGTAGCGCCGGGCGCCGAGCCGCACGCTCCAGCAGCAGGCACGGTACTCGAAGCCGACGAATCTCTCCAGTGCTTCGTGGTCCTGCAGCGAGTAGATGCCGCGGGCGAAGAGGCTCCAGTGCCGCCCGATCGGCCAGGCAGCGGAAATTTCCGCCTGCTGGATGCCGCAGGAGCTGCCGGCGGCCACCCCGGGGGTCGTGCTGCAGAGCAGCGCGTTGGCGCTCGCCTGCTCGAACGAGTCGCGCTCGTAGCGGTAGCCTAGATTGATCACCCGGTCCGGGCCCGGCCGGTACTGCAGCGTCACCTGTGCGCGCTGGGTACGCGAGCCCTGTGGGTTCCACTGCACGCCGGCCCGGGCACTCCAGTGCTTGAAGGCCGTCAACGACAGCTCGGCGATGATGTCCGAACGTCGGTCGGTCTGCACCGCCTGCCCGGGCAGCAGCACGCGCGGGGTCTGGAAGTAGAAGGCCTCACCGAGGGTCGCCGAGAGGTACTGCTGGCCGCTCGCCGTGCCAAGCAGCCGTGTGGTGATCGCCGCGCTCACCTGGTTGGCGTCCCCGACGCGATCGGCGCCCACGTAGCGGTTGGTGCGAAACAGCTCGACCGGCTCGAGGTCCGGCAGCCCGGTGTCGAAGATCGGCAGGTTGTTCTGGTTGCGGTACGGCACGTACAGGTACATCACCCGCGGCTCGATGGTGATCAGCCGCCGCCCGTCGCGCCCGACCGTGCGCTCGAGCGTCACGCCGGTGTCGACGCTCGCAATCGGCAGACTGCGCGAGGGCGCAACGGGCTGGCCGAGCGCCGTGTGGCGCAGCTCGTACTGGGTGAAGCGCCAGGCAATCGCCGGGCGGATGAAGTACCCCGGGCCGTCGAAGTTCAGGGACACCCGCGGCATCGCATCGAGTCGCCAGCCGCTCACCGCCGTGGAGTGATCGGAGCGCTGGAAGTCGACCAGCTCGGACTTGAACCCGTAGCGCAGCAGATCGCCCGGCCCCCAGCCGTAGTCGGCCGCGGCCGTCAGGTCCGGCAGGCGCGCATAGGGCCGCTCGTTCAGCGGCAACGAGCTGTCGATGGTCTGGAACTGCTGGGCGAGGCCGCGGATGTTCCAGTGCACGGTGCGGTAGGAGAGTTCCGCGCGCCGGTCGAGGAAGGCCGTGCTGGTGCCCTGTGGTCCGCTCGCGAAGTCCTCGAAGTACGCGCTGTCGCTGACGTTCTCCCCCTCGAGCAGCAGGCGCATCCGGTGCGGCAGGCGCATCACGCTGTGCAGCGAGATCCGCCCGCGGGTGCGCCCGCCGAGGTAGCTCGCGTCGTTCGGCAGGTAATCCCACTTCAGATCGGTGTACTGGCGGCGCGTCAGCCAGCGCGCCTCCCCGCCGAGGTCCACGCCGCGGTGCTGGTATTCCGTCGGCACCACGGTCAGGTCCGCGTTTGGTGCAATGTTCCAGTAAAACGGCGCCGAGATTTGCAACCCGCCGCGCGAGGTGTTGCCCAGCGTCGGGAACAGAAAGCCGCTCTTGCGTACGTTGCCGAGCGGAAAGGACAGCCACGGCAGATACAGGATCGGCACGCCGTGCAGATCGATGCGCGCGTCGCGGCCGTAGCCGATGTGCGCGCGCGTGTGCAGCGTGATCGACTTCGCCCGCAGCACCCAGGAGGGGTGGATCTGCGGGCAGGTGGTGAAGCTCACGCCCTGCAGCTCGAGCAGCCCACCCGGCGTCAGATGCATCAGGTGCGCCGTGCCGTGCGCGATGCGTCCGCGCAAAGCGAAGTGCGCGGAGTCGAACAGCGCGCCGTTCTCGGGGGAATAGCTGCCGCCCTTGCCGGTGACCTCGAGGTGCGGATCGGTGTACTGGATCCCGCCGCGGGTACTCAGCGCGCCGGTGCGGTTGTCGTACTGCAGATGGTTGGCGCGAATCTCGCGTTCGCCCTGGCGCAGCAACACGTGCCCGGAGAGGCTCAGCTGCCCGTCCTTGCCGTAGAGTGCGCGGTCGGCCGTGGCATGCACGGCCCCGCCGCTCGCGAGGCGCTGCTCGGCCGCCTTGCGTGCCGCGCCGCGCGCCGTGCCGGGCAGCGTGCGCGGCGGCGTCGGGGCCGGCGTCTCGGCGGCCCAGGCGTAATGCGGGATGAGGCCGCCGAACGACAGCAGGGCGGTCCAGAGTAGGCTGCAACGCGGCATGAGGGAGCCGATTATAATGGCAGGCCCGGATTCTCGTCGGCCCAAAGCACTCCATGGTTGAACCTGACGCGCGCCTCGCGCTGCTCGAGGATTGGCTCTCGCGCGATCTGAACCTTCGCGTCGCGAGCATCGAACCTGCGTCGAGCGATGCGAGTTTCCGGCGTTATTTCCGAGCGGTTTGCACCGACGGCACGTACGTGGTCATGGATGCGCCGCCCGGCCGCGAGGACGTGCGCCCGTACCTGCGCGTCTCGAAGCTGCTCGAACCGCTCGGCATCCACGTGCCGCACGTACATGCCGCGGACGTCGAGCGCGGCTGGGTGCTGCTCGAGGACCTCGGCACCACGCCGTACCTGAGGCGCCTCGGGGAGCCGGGGGCGGCCGACGCGCTGTATGCCGATGCGCTCGCGACGCTTGCGCGGTTGCAGCTGCACGGTGCGTCGGCGGCCGGCGCACTCGCCCCGTACGACCGTGTTGCACTCAGGCGCGAGATGGACCTGATGCCCGAGTGGTTTCTCGCCCGGCACCTTCGCTTGAGCCTACCGGAGCAGACCCGCGCGGCGCTCGAGGCGACCTTCGAGTGGCTCATCGAGGAGGCCCTGGCGCAGCCCGAGGTGTTCGTGCACCGCGACTACCACTCGCGCAATCTCATGGTCACCGCGGCCGGCAATCCCGGCGTGATCGATTTTCAGGACGCGTTGCGCGGACCGGTCGGCTACGACCTGGTGTCGCTGCTGAAGGACTGTTACATCGCCTGGCCGCGCGAGCGGGTGTGCGCCTGGGTGAGCCGCTACCGGACGCAGCTCGGCGGCAGCGCCCTCGCCGGGCGCGACGAGGGGGAGTTCCTGCGCTGGTTCGACCTGATCGGCGTGCAGCGGCATCTGAAGGTGCTCGGCATCTTCGCCCGCCTGTGGCACCGCGACGGCAAGGCCGGCTACTTGCGTGATCTGCCCCTGACGCTGCACTACCTGCAGCAGACCTGCCGCGAGTACCCGCAGCTCGCAGCGCTCGGGGCGCTGCTCGAAGGGCCGGTCGCCGCCGCGCTGCCGCGCGCCACGGCGTGCGCGCTCGGATCGGGACCATGAAGGCCATGGTGCTCGCGGCCGGGCGCGGCGAGCGGCTGCGACCGCTCACCGACACGGTGCCGAAGCCGCTGGTGCCGCTCGCCGGGCGGATGCTCATCGAATACCACCTGGAGAAGCTCGCGCGCGCGGGCATCGGCGAGGTGGTGATCAACCTGTCCTGGCTCGGCGAGCGCATCCGCGCGGCGCTCGGGACCGGGGCGCGCTACGGTCTGCAGATCCGTTACAGCGAGGAGGGGCCGGTGCCGCTCGAGACCGGCGGCGGCATCGCCGCCGCCTTGGGGCTGCTCGGCGCCGAGCCGTTCCTCGTGGTGAACGCCGACGTCTGGACGGATCTGGAGTTTGCTGCCCTCGGTCCGCTACCGCCCGAGGCGCTTGCGAGCATCGTGCTCGCCCCGAATCCCGAGCATCATCCGCGCGGGGATTTCGCGCTTTGCGAGGAGACGGTCCTCGAGCAGGGCGAGACACGCTTCACCTACACCGGCATCGGGATCTACCGGCCGGCGTTCTTCGCCGGCTGCCCCGAGGGACGCTTCGCGCTGCTGCCGCTGCTGCGCCGTGCCATCGCCGCCGGGCGGCTGCGCGGGCAGGTGTACCGGGGCGAGTGGTTCGACGTCGGCTCCCCGCAGCGCCTGGCGTGGCTCGATGCGCACGTGCGCGCTCGGGCATCCGATTAGGGTCCGGGACGCCCCCGCCGTACAATAGGGCCATGTCGAGCCTCAAAGACATCCCCGTGGTCGCCGAGTCGGGCAGCGCCCGCAGCGGCGAGAAATACCTGACTCCGCAAGGCTTTACCGCGATCCGCGACGGCATCAAGGGCGCGGCGCCGCTGGTGCGCGAGGCCTTCGGGCGCAAGCCGCACTGGCTGCGGGCCCGGGCCCCGACCGGGGGCGGCTTCCAGGCCGTCAAGGCGCTCGTCAAAGAGCACCGCCTGGCGACGGTGTGCGAGGAGGCGAAGTGCCCCAACATCGGGGAGTGCTGGAACGCCGGCACGGCGACGCTCATGCTGATGGGCGCGGTGTGCACGCGCGCCTGCCGCTTCTGCTCGGTCGACACCGGCAATCCGCGCGGCTGGCTCGATCCGGAGGAGCCGGAAAACAGCGCGCACACCGTGGCGCTGATGAAGCTCAAGTACGTGGTGCTGACTTCGGTGGATCGCGACGATCTGCCGGACGGCGGCGCGGCTCATTACGCGGCGTGCATCCGCGCCATCAAACGGCGCAACCCCGACACCGCCGTCGAGGCGCTCGCGCCGGACTTCCAGGGTCAGGCCGCTGCCATCGAGACCGTGGTCGACTCCGGTCTCGAGGTGTTCGCGCAGAACATTGAGACCGTGCGCCGCCTCACCCACCCGGTGCGCGATCCGCGTGCCGGCTACGACCGCACGCTCGAGGTGCTGCGCCACGCCAAGCAGCACCGGCCCGGGATTCTCACCAAGAGCGGCTTGATGCTCGGCCTGGGTGAGAGCGACGCGGAGATCGAGGAGACACTGCGCGACCTGCGCGCGGCCGGCGTCGATCTGGTCACGCTTGGGCAGTATCTGCGCCCGACCGCGAACCATCTGCCCGTGGAGCGGTTCGTGACTCCGGCGCAATTCGATGCGCACCGCGAATACGCACTCAGCCTGGGATTCCTCGAGTGCGTCTCCGGTCCTCTGGTGCGCTCCAGCTACCGCGCCGAGCAGGCGTTGAACCGCAACAACGCCGGGCTCGACAACGCCCGACTCGCCGCGCCGCCGCGGTGAGCACCTCCCCGGCGTACGCTGCGGCGGAGCCCGCGGCGCCTCTGGCGCCGCCGCCAGCGCCGGTGGTGCGCCGGCTGGGCCTAGTGCCCTACGAGCCGACCTGGCGGGCGATGCAGCGCTTCACCGATGAGCGCAGCCGCACGACGCCCGATGAGCTCTGGCTGCTCGAGCATCCGCCGGTGTTCACGCTCGGGATGAATGCCGATCCGGCGCACGTGCTCGGCGCGGGGGAGATTCCGGTGGTGCGCATCGACCGGGGGGGGCAGGTGACCTATCACGGACCGGGACAGCTGGTGGTGTATCCGCTGGTGGATTTGCGCCGTGCCGGCCTCGGCGTGCGCGATCTGGTCACGGCCCTCGAGCGCGCCGTGATCGACTATGCCGCCACGCTCGGCATCGAGGCCGAAAGCCGCCGCAGTGCGCCCGGGGTCTACGTCGCCGGGCGCAAGCTCGCCAGCGTCGGCATCCGCGTGCGGCGCGGGGCCAGCTACCACGGGATTGCGCTCAACGTGTGCAACGATCTGGCGCCGTTTGGCCAAATCAATCCCTGCGGGTACGCGGGTTTGGAAATGACCCGGCTGGCGGACCTGTCGGCCGTGGGCTCGGTGAGTGCGGCCGGCGAGGGGCTGCTGGCGCACCTGCTGCCGCGACTGTACGCGGCGGCGCCGGCCGGCCGCTGCGGGCTCTGAGGGCGACCCGATGCGTCTGCGCGGCTGTTTGCGGCGCCCGATCGAGCGGCCCAGTCGCCGCGTACCGCGCGGGCTGATCCGGCTCCTGTTCGATGCCGGCGGGGTGCGGGCCGCGGTACGCGCGGTGCTGTTCGTCGTCGTGTTCGGGCTGCTCGCCTTCGGATTGTCGGCGCTGATGCACGGGGTGCTCGGCGCCGTGCCCGCCTGGCAGCGCCCGCTGCATGCGGCGTTCGCCCGCGTGCACGCGAGCGGGGAGATGCCGGCCTGGCTGACGAGTTTTCAGGAGGCGCTGGCGCTGCTGTGCGCACTGGCGGCGAGCGCGATCATGACGACGCTCGAAGGCCGGCCGCTGCGCGCCATAGGACTGCAGCCGGGACACCGGGGGCGAGATCTGGCGAGCGGCTTTGTCGTCGGGTTCGCGCTGCTGAGTGTGCTCGTCGGTGCGCTGCTCGTGTTCGGCGGGGCGCGGCTGCTCGGGCCGACGCTGCCGCCCGCGGCCGCCGTTCGCTCGGGGCTCGCCTGGCTGCTCGCGGCTCTGCTGATCGGGTGTTTCGAGGAAATTGCCTTTCGCGGCTACCTGTTCGCGACGCTACGCGAAGCGCACGGGTTCTGGACGGCGGCGATCGCGGTCACGCTCGCGTTCGGCGCGGCCCACGGACTGAACATCGGGGAGAATCCCACCGGTCTGATCACCGCGGCCCTGGCGAGTCTGCTGTTCTGCCTAGTGATCCGCCGGACCGGCACGCTGTGGTGGGTGATCGGCATGCACGCGGCGTGGGATTGGGCGGAGAGTTATTTCTACGGCAGCGCCGACAGCGGCATGCGCTCATTCGGCCGGCTGCTGACGTTGCAGCCGCAGGGCGGGCTGTACCTCGGCGGCGGGCGTGATGGGCCGGAAGGCTCGTTCCTGTGCGTGCTCGTGCTGCTGGGGTTGATCGCGGCGCTGCCGCTGCTCGTGCCGCAGCGCGCCCGCCCGCGCTAGGGCGCGCTCACAGCAGCAGCATCACCCCGTCGCAGGCCTTCAGCTCTTCGATCAGCGCCTCGATCTGCTCGCGGCTCTCGGCGAGCAGCTGGTAGGAAATCGACAGGAAGTTGCCGTTGCCGCTCAAGCGCTCGCTCACCCGCTCGGACTGCAGTCCCGGCGCGTGGCGCAGGACCACCGCGTGGATGCGGGCGCGGAACTCGTCGGACGGCCGGCCGATGATCTTGATCGGATACTCGGTCGGAAACTCGAGCACGGATTCGCTCACCACGGTGCTCCCTGCAGATCGCGCTTCCATTGTTGGAAGGCGCCATGCACGCGCCGCCAGAGCTCGCCCGGGCGTCCCGTGCCCACCGGCTGCCCGTCGAGGCGCGTGACCGGCTGCACCTCGCGCGTGGCCGCGGAAATCCAGATCTCCTCTGCGGCGCGCAGCTGCGCCTCGCTCACCGGCGCGGTGCGCCACGGCACGCCGGCGCGACCGGCGAGCTCCTCGATCACGGTGCGCGTGGTGCTCGGCAGGATCTCGTGCGAGTTCGGCGGGGTGCGCACCTCCCCGTGCACCACCACGTGGACCGCCGATGCCGAGGCATCGGTCAGGTGCCCGTCGCGCACCAGGATCGTCTCGGCGGCTCGCGCATCGACGGCGAGCTGACGCAGCAGCACGTTGGCGAGCAGCGCTGTGGACTTGATGTCGCAGCGCGACCAGCGCGTGTCGGCGGCGGTGACGCACTCGACGCCACGCTCGGCCAGCTCCGCCGGCGGCGCCGGCCACGGGGCGGCAAACGCGAACACCGTGCGCGCGATCTGGGGCAGTGGCGCATGCGTGCGGCCGGACTCGGCGCCGCGGGTGACCTGCCAGTAGAGGTACAGATCGGCGCTTGCGGACGCGCTGATCAGCGTGGCGAACACGTCCCGCCATTGCGCGGCCGTGAGCGGATCGTCCATGCGCAGCGCCGCGAGGCTGCGCGTCAGACGCGCGCAATGCGCCGCGAGCCGAAACGGCCGCCCGCCGTAGACCGGCATGACCTCATAGGCGCCATCGCCGAACAGAAACCCCCGGTCGAGCGGTGAGATGCGCGCCGCCTCGAGCGCCAGGTACTCGCCGTTGAGGTAACAGGTGGGAAACGGTTCGGCCATCGGATCGCCCGCGGTTTCGCTCAGAGCCAGAGTCGGATGTCGTCGATCAGCCGGGTAATCAACCCGCCCTCGGGGACCGCACCGAGCGTCACGAGCGGCGTGGTGTCGATCTGCTGACCGGCCCCGTTCAGCACCTGCAGCGTACCGACGTTGACTCCGGCGGCGATCGGCGCGGTGAGCGGCCAATGGTTCCAGAGGATGCGGGTGCTGAGCGTCGCGTCCGGTCCGCGCGGCACGGTGACCACCACCGGCAGCTCAGGACCCACGGCCGCGAATCCCGCGGCCGACTTGAACACGCGTGGCTTGGCGACGACTGCGCGGGCGGCCTCGACGTTCTCGTTCTCGTAAAAGTTGTAGCCGTAGTTGATCAGCGCCTGGCTGTCGCTGACGCGCCCGTCCCAGCTCGGGGCCCCGAGAACCACCGACACCAGACGCATGCCGTTGCGCTTGGCCGACACCACCATGCAGTAGCCGGCCGCGTCGGTGTAGCCGGTCTTCATGCCGTCGACCGAGTGATCGGTCCACAGCAGCGTGACGCGGTTGCGCTGCGTGATGTGATCCCAGGTGAAGGTCTTGATCTTGAAGATGAAGTAGTACTGCGGGAAGTCGCGAATGATGTCCGAGGCGAGCGTGGCGAGGTCGCGCGCGGTGGTGTAGTGATCCGGTTTCGGCAGCCCGTCGACGTCCTCGTAGTGCGTCGAGTTCAGGCCGAGGCGGCGCGCGTAGTCGTTCATCAGCGTGACGAAGCCAGCCTGTGTGCCGCCGACCTTCTGCGCCAGAGCGACCGTGGCGTCGTTGCCCGACTCGACGATCATGCCTTTCAGCAGGTTCAGCACCGAGACCTGGGAACCGGGGTTCAAGAACATGCGCGAGCCGCCGGTGCGCCAGGCCGCATTGCTGATGGTCACCGGGGTGTTGAGCGAGAGCTGTCCACTCTTCAGCGCCGAGAACACGATGTAGGCAGTCATGAGCTTCGTCAGACTCGCCATCGGCATCTTGGCGTTGGCGTTCTTCGCCGCGAGCACCTGTCCGGTATTGAAGTCGACCAGTATGTACGCGCGGGCGTTGAGGGCCGGTGGCGGCGGCACCGGCACCGCGACCGTCGCGCCAGCGAGCGCCGCCTGGGCTGCTGGGCCGGCCGCGGCCTGAGCCGTCGGAACGAGCGCCGCGAGGACCGGCAGCGCGGCGGCCGACAGGACGGCCAGGACAGAAGAGCGGGACATGAGGCGATTCCTCCTTAGGGGGTGGTGCGGCGGGTGGCGCAGAATAAGATTACGCCGACGCCGGATAGTTCTCTCGGTGACGCGTGCTGCGGCTCACGGCTTGACCAGGATCGCGCCGGGGTAGCCGAGCGCGGCCAGCCGTGCGGCGAGCGCATCATACTCGGGCACGTCGTGTACGGGGCCGACTCGCACACGGTACAGCGTCCCGCCGGTGACCGATGGAGAGAGAATGAACGGGCCGGGCAGGCCGGCGGACTGCAGTCGCGCCAAGACGCGCTCGGCATTGGCCGGCACGGCAAACGCGCCCACCTGCACGTACAGCGGCGCGCCGAGCGGTTGCATCGCCGCGGACAGCGAGGCGGGGCTGCCCGGGGTGAGGGCCTGTACGTCGACCAGCGCCGTGCCCGTGCCGAGCATGCCGAGCTTGGCGGCCGCGACGTAGGACAGATCGATCAGGCGGTGGGCGACGAACGGTCCGCGGTCATTGACCTCGACGATCACGCTGCGTCCGTTGGACAGGTCGGTGACGCGCACGTAGGTCGGCAGTGGCAGCACCTTGTTGGCCGCGGTCATGGCGTACATGTCATAGCGGTCCCCGTCGGCGGTGATGCGGCCCTGGGAATTCGGGCCGTACCACGAGGCGACGCCAATCCGGTGGTAGCCGGCGGCGCTCGCGAGCACGTAGTAGCGCTTGCCGTCGACGGTATAAGAGGGGGGGTTGCCGCGCGGGGCCGGCGGCAGGTAGCGCGGCACGGGATTGGGAATAGTGCGCCAGTCGGTCGGCAGCGGCGGCAGTCCGCGCGCCGGGCTGCCGACGAAGTGCCTGCTGGTGGCGCAGCCGCCTAAGACGGCGGCGAGGAGCAATGTCCCGAGCGGGACGAGGCGCTCGCCGCCGGCATGCCTCACCGCTGCCGATCCGGTCCTGCGGCGGCCACCGCCGTCGCGGGTAATGCGTGCACCTGGTGGGCGATCGCCTGCGCTAGCGCGTTCACCGCCATGACGTAGAGCTTGCTGTAATTGTACGACAGCAGCGCGTGGAAGTTGTTGAAGCCCACTCGGTAGATCGGACCGCTGCGCGCGTGCGCGAGCAGCAGGACTGCGCGCGTCCCGGGCGGTTCGTGCCGCGCCAGCTCGACGCCCTCGGCGGCGAGCGCGCCCACGGTGCGGTCGAGTGCGAGCGTGTCCGGATCGACCGCAAAGTGAGCGCCGGGCTCGATGCGCACCGGTGAGAGCACCGGCGCATCGTATTGCCAGCCGTGCGCGTGCAGGTAGTGCGCGACGCTGGCGAAGATGTCATCCCAGTTCGTGAACAGGTTCGGCGGGCCCTTGCCGGTGCTCACCGCGTAGCGCAGGTAGGCCGACGGCATGAACTGCATCGGGCCCATGGCGCCGGCGTAGGAGCCCTTCACGCTGAGCGGGTCGAGCCGATCGCGCTGCGTCAGTACCAGGAAGCGCTCGAGCTGCTGGGCGAAGAAGTGCCCGCGCTGCGGATAGTCGAACGCGAGCGTGCTGAGCGCATCGAGCACGCGAAAGGAGCCGGTGAGCCGGCCGTAGTAGGTTTCCACGCCAAGGATCGCCACGATGTAGCGCGGATTGACGCCCTGTTCGGCGCCGATGCGCTCGAGTGCGCGACGGTGCGCGCGCCAGAACGCCGCACCCTCATCGATGCGCTGCGGGGTGAGGAAGATCCGCCGGTACTGCCACCACTTCAGCACCTGCTCGGCCGGGTGGTTCATCATCGCGATGATCGAGGGTTGCGGGCGTGCCTGGCGCAGGATCCACAGCACGCGGGCGCGGTTCAGCCCGTCACGGCGGGCGACCTGCGCGGCGAAGCGCTCCAGGGGCGCGCGCGGGAAGCGCGCGCCGCTGTCCTGCGCCGCAGCGGCGGGCCGGATCAACACGGTGAGTGAGAGCAGGGCGAAGAGGATCGAACGCAGCACTGAAGCGCTCCTTAGCCCATCAGCTTCCGATGCGAGAAGAGCGACATGAGAATACCGAAACCTGACAGCACCGTCACCACCGAACTGCCCCCGTAGCTGACGAGCGGTAGCGGCACGCCGACCACCGGTACCAGACCGGTGACCATGCCGGCGTTGATGATCACGTAGACGAAGAAGGTGAGCGCGATGCTGCCGCCGAGCAGGCGCGAGAACGTATCCGGACACTGCATGGCGAGGTAGATCGAGCGGGCGATCACGTACGCGTAGAGCGTCAGCAGCACGAGCAATCCGAGCAATCCGAACTCCTCGCCGATCACCGCGAAGATGAAATCCGTGGTGCGC
>JAPTUI010000496.1 GCA_028067895.1 Pseudomonadota bacterium
AGCGGACATGGTGAAGCTGCAAACCCGGGGTGTCGCTTCGTTCGTCGGCGGGCGCCGGCGAAAGGCAGCGCAAGGAGATGAGAATGCCCGAGGTCGGAGTCGAACGCGTGACGCAAGTATATGATTCTACGTTACATACGACAGGCTGACAGGCGCCAGTACCCCGACTCGATACCCCCGCCAGTCTCCGTAACACCTACCGGCTACCCCCAAAGGGTAGCGCCATGACGGTAGAGGTGTTGCGTGTTCGAATTTCCTTCAATCGCTACCGGGACCGCTGCACGGACTCGGGACCCCAATTCTCTCACGGCTGGTGCGGGCGACAAAGGCGACAACGCTGAAAAGCGGACGCCCGCGAAGGCAGGCGAAGGCCCGCGAACGTCGCCCCTTGAGGGGCGACAGGCTGGCGACACGGGGCGACAGTCTGAACAGCTTGTGGCGACCATCCGCGTCTACCGCAAGACCGGCGGGGCCGTCGTCACCATCGCGCGCGCCGGCCGTGCCCCCCACCACCATCGCATCTCCCTTCACCGCTACGCCGCGCTGCGGGAGTGGACGATCACCCCCGCCGCGCGGCGATGGCGCACCTCCGACGCCTGGCTGCGCTCGAGCATCGCAGTCTCGCTCTGGGAGACCGGCGCATGACTATGCGCCTCGAGCAAGAGCGCGCCTGGCGGGCGCGTCTGGATCCCATGACCAGGTACTACCAGCGTCATCAGCACCTGCTGCTCGGGCAAGTGAGTGTTGTTGTGACGAAAGCGCCGCCGGCCCCTCCGCCCCCTCCCACGCCGGCCGCCGTCGAGCCCGCTGCGCCGGAGATGCCCGAGGCAGACCGTGCGCGACATATGGTGCGCGTGTTCGAGCTCTCGGCGATCTATGAGGCCCGCGACTTGCTCGGCACGTCGGCCGGAAAAGCCGACGGCAAGCGGGACGCTGCCACGCTCGCGCGCAGCTCCGCGGCGCTCGACCGCGCGGCCCGCGATGACGGCTGGCGATCGGTACCCTGGGCCGGTCCCGACGCGGTCGAGGACCCATTCGCCGACTTCGGTCCCGAGGCTGCGAATTTCGGCGAGGTGCTCGAGCACCTGCGCGTGCAGTGGACGTTGGCGCGCCGCGCCCGTTGCGCCGCGGACGCGCGGATCGACCCGATTTTGTTGCTCGGGCCACCCGGCGTTGGAAAATCGCATTTCGCGGCCTCAATCGCCGATCTGGTCGGCACGCGAATGTCGACATTTTCGGCGGGCGGCGCGCAGGATGCGATGCAACTTTGTGGAACGGATGCGCGGTGGGGCAACACGCGCGCAGGCATAGTGTTTGATCTGCTGGCGGCCGGAGACTCCGCCGCCCCAGTGCTAGTCGTCGACGAAGTGGACAAGCTCGCGCAGGAATCCACGGGCAGTCGCGACACGCCGGTCAACACCTTGCTCGATTTGCTCGAGTCGGACAGCGCGCGCCGCTATCGGGATATGTCGCTGCAACTCGAGATGGATGCGAGCCGGATGATCGTCGTGTGCACGGCAAATGAGCGCGAGTCGATCTCGAGCCCGCTGCTGTCCAGACTCACCGAGTTTCACATCGCACCGCCGCGCGCCGAGCAGCGGCGGCTGATCCTCGAGGGCTACCTCGCTCGGCTCCGCGAGACGCACGAGTGCCCGGCCGGCATCGAGCTCGATACGGCCAGTGCGGAGGCGGCACTCGCCACGCCGGACCTCGACGTGCGCGAGCTCCTGCGCATGGTGCGCACGGGTTTCGCGCGCGCGCTCGCGGCCGGTTTGGATCGCGTGATCTTCACACCGCCACACCGCCGAGCCGCGCGGCAGCGGATCGGTTTTATCTGAGGAGGCTGTGGAGATGACCACGAAGATTGAGCCATTCTTCAAGGAAGTTGAAGAGTTCTTCGCCTGGTCTCGTCGGGCGGCCGATGAGATCCGCCAGCAGACCTTACCGGGTGAGGAGCGGACTCGCCGTGCGCTGCTCGCGTATTCGCTGGGAGAAATATGCCGCGGTGACGCCATGGACCTGCTCGATATCGAGTGGTATGGCCAACTGCTTGATGCGCTCGCCGAGCATGGCATCGACCGGCCCGACGCGCATCTGACTGCCCTTGCAACGCCGGTACTCAAAGAGATCCTGGAATGATCCATGCAACCGGCCGACGAGGGTACTATGAATGCGAGCAAACACCGCACCACGATCCTCGCTCTTGCCCTCGCCGCCTGCAGTGGCAGAGGGTCCCCGGGCACCGCCGCGAGCGGAGGCGACTCCACCCGCGGCGGGGGAAGCACTCAGCTCGCGAGCTGCACCAAGACCACATGCGATCAGTTGCAGTCCGCGACTGGTCGTGGTGTCGTGGGCTTGACTCCTCTCTCCGCCATGGCGATGAATGGGTGACTCATGGATACGCTACTCTGCGACACCTCACGGCCGATGAGCGGGCGGGTCTTTCTGGCCGGGGACTGCCACGGTCGTTTCGATCATGTGATCGAGGCCGCGCAGGTCTACCTGCCGGCCGCTATCGTGTTCCTGGGCGACCTGGGGACCCCCGCTCCGTTGCACGAAGTCTTGGCCCCGATCATGGGAATCACCTCGATCTGGTGGATACCCGGCAACCACGACACCGACCAC
>JAPTUI010000422.1 GCA_028067895.1 Pseudomonadota bacterium
CACGCCGGGGCAGGCCGATCAGCTGCGCCGCGCCATGGGCGCCTGGAAGCGCAGCGGCGGTATCGGGCATTTCCGCGACATGCTGCTCGAGGGCATGGCCGCGCGCGGTTATCCGAGTGAGTTTGCCGAACGGGTCTACCGGCAGATGATGGGGTTCGGCGATTACGGCTTTCCGGAGTCGCACGCGGCGAGCTTCGCGCTGCTGGTGTACGACTCGGCCTGGCTGAAGTGTCACGAGCCGGCGGCGTTCACCGCCGCGCTGCTGAACAGCCAGCCGATGGGCTTCTATGCTCCGGCGCAGCTGGTGCGCGATGCGCGCGCCCACGGCGTGGAGGTGCGTGCGGTGGATGCCGAGGCGAGCGAGTGGGACTGCACTCTGGAGCCGAGCGGGGCGGCGCAGCCGGCGCTGCGGCTCGGCCTGCGCCTGGTCAAGGGACTGACGCGCGCCGGCGCAGCACGGCTCATCGAGGCCCGCGCCGCGGGCCCGTTCGCCGGGCTGCACGACCTCGCCCGGCGAGCTGAATTGGAGCGCACCGACCTCGAGGCGCTGGCGGCCGCCGGTGCGCTCGCCGGCTTGAGCGGCAATCGCCATCTGGCCTTCTGGGACGTCGCGGGCGTCGAGCGTCCGCTACCGCTCGAGACGGTCAAAACGTCGCTTGCTGCCGATGAGGCACCCGTTCCCTCAGCCGATGCGGCGCGACCGCTCATCGCAGCGCCGAGTGAAGGAGAGAACATCGTGGCCGACTACGCAGCCGTGGGCCTCACGCTCGGACGCCATCCGCTGGCGCTCCTGCGCGAGACACTGCGCGGCAGCGGGGTGCACAGCGCCGAGGAGGTCTGCGCACGACCGGATGGGAGCGCCGTGCGCGTCGCCGGCATCGTGTTGATGCGTCAACGGCCCGCGGCCGCCGGCGGCGTCACGTTCATCACGCTGGAGGATGAAAGTGGGCAGGTCAACGTCATCGTCTGGGAGCGCACCGCGCAGGCGCATCGTGAGGCGCTGCTCGGGGCGCGGTTGCTCGAAGTGCACGGGCGGCTGCAGCACGCCGAGGGCGTCACGCACCTGATCGCTCGGCGGCTGCTCGATCGCACCGGGTTGCTCGGGGCGCTGGTGACGCGCTCGCGGGACTTTCACTGACCGGCGCAGCGGCCCCGTCGCAGGTTTATTTTCCCCGTCGCCGCGCGCGAACGCCGCTGCCGTCGCCGTCGATCTCGTAGTCGTCGAAATCGCTGGTGAGCTCAGCGGTGTGCTTCTCCTCGAACATCCGCTCAAGGCGCCGCCACGCCGGCTCGCCGCTCTTCGGGCCGCGGTGTTTGGCGAGATCGAGATCCTTGATCACCAGATCGAGATCGACGTCACCTTCCTCGACCTCCGCTTCCTCTTCATCCTCGAATTCTTCCGATTCGGATTTCTCGCTCATGTGACACGCCGAACTCCCGCCCAGGGGAGGGTGCGCAGATTTAATCACAAGCCGCGCCGGGCGCAATGGGCAGGTCAGTGAATCAGATCATCCAGGCGGAAGATGGGCAGGAGCATTGCAAAAACGATGCCCATGACGAACAGTCCCATCACCACGATCAGCAGCGGGCCGAGCAGCCCGACCATGGCCGCCATGATCGCGTCGAGCTCGCGCTCCTGGCTGGCCGCGGCCTGAATGAGCATCGCATCGAGTTCTCCGCTCGACTCCCCGCTCGAGATCAGGTGGATGGTCATGGGCGGGAACAGTTTGCTCACCGCGAGTGAGCGGCCGATCGGCGCGCCCTCGCGCACCCGCTCGGCGGCCTGCAGGACCGCATCGCGCATCGGCACGCTGGTGACCACCTCCCCGGCGATGCGCAGCGCATCGAGCACCGGCACGGCACTCACCGAGAGAATGCTGAACGTGCGCGTGAAGCGTGCGGTGTTGAAGCCGCGCACCAGCTTGCCGGCGAGTGGCAGGCGGAGCACGATCAGATCGAAGCGCCGGCGGGTGGCCGGGTTGCGCAGCGCACGGCGCCCCAGTACGACGGCCAGTATCGCGCCGAGCACGAGCCAGATGCCGTGCACGCGCAAAAAGTGGCTGGTGCCGATCAGGATGCGGGTGATCAGCGGCAGCTCGGCCTTGCTCGCCTGGAAGACGGCGACGACCTTCGGCACCACGTACACCATGAGCGCGGTCACGATGAGGAAACACATCACCGTGAGCACGATCGGGTAGAGCATCGCGGCAAGGATCTTCTGACGGATCTCCTCGCGGCTCTCGGTGTAATCGGCCAGCCGTTCGAGCACGGTGTCGAGGTGTCCGGCCTGCTCGCCGGCGGCCACCGTGGCGCGGTAGATCTCCGGAAAGACGCGCGGGAACTCGGCGAGCCCGTCGGCCAGCGTGTGTCCCTCCATGACCCGCGAGCGCACCCCGAGCAGGATGCTCTGCACGCGCGGCTTGTCGGTCTGCTGCGAGACCGCGAGCAGCGACTCCTCGAGCGGCAGTCCGGCCCGTACCAGGGTGGCGAGCTGGCGCGTGAGCAGCGTCACGTCCGCCGCGGCGACCCGCCGCAGCGTGCCGAAGCCGCGCTGCCGCCCCGCTTCGCGCTCGGCCACTTCGCGCACCGTTACCGGCAGCAGTTGGCGCTCGCGCAACTGCTGG
>JAPTUI010000355.1 GCA_028067895.1 Pseudomonadota bacterium
CGACATTGTTGAGATAAGCGGTCACTGCCTGCTCGTACGCCGTGCTGTCTCCGGGTGGTGCAACGACGGAGGTGGCGACATCCGGCGCAACCGGCGGCTTCGGCAAGGCCGCGATCGCCGCACCACTTACCGCGAGAGCGGCAGCGACAGTTCCAACGACTAGAGATTTACGCATTTTCTATGGCCTCAACTGGCTTTCGCGCTGATCGTGACAACGGTGATCGTGTTCGAGTCCTGTCGCAGATGCCCGCCGCCGAGCAGCCAGAAATCAGGGCTCCCCTCGCCTTCGGTCTGAGTCGAATCCTGATCATTGCGGAACCCGAGCAACATCACGGTCGAGCCCGATTGCATGTCGACCATCTGATTGAAGGAGGTGACCGCCTCTTGCGGGACCTGCAGCATCTCATTACCGGAGGTGATCGTCTTGAAGGTTGGATCCCCGGTATCCCGGAACACCATCGAGAGCACGATACGATTCCCGTCCGCAATGCGAGGCGTGAGTGTCATCGCAACGCCGGCCGAGATGTTCCCTGGGGTCAAGGTGGAGTAGCCGAAAGTGCTGGCGCCCGTCACACCAGCGTCGGTCGACACCTCGGCGAGATACCCATAGTTCTCGGTATCATTGACGGTGACAGGATTGCCATCGAGGGCGAGCAACGTATTGTTGTAGACCTCGCGTACGTTTCCGATCTGCGACAGCGCGCTCACCGCGGCTTGCGTGCCGTTGAACGGTCCGGTGCCGGAATTGAACTGGATCTCCCCTGCGCTTGCCCCGTTCGAGAGCGTGAGAGCCGATGGAGCCGTCACCGACACCGAATTCAATCCCGAGAGATACTTCCATACGAGACTCGGGGCGACGCCATAATCCTCGCTGTTCTTCAAGGTGACCTGATAGACCTGTACGCTCACCTCGACCTGCCTCTGCAGACGATGAGACAGGCCGCGCACCCATCGTGAAAATCGCCTGACATCCGCCCGGCTGCCAGTAATGGTCACGGTTGCGGTCGCCTCATCGGCCGTGAGCCGCGCCGGGGATGCGACCACTTCGGCCTCGAGCAGCAACCCATGCCACTCATCACTGTCGTAGGTCTGGGTGGTCGTCACGGAAGAATCCGACGATGACGTGCCGATATTCGTCGCGCCGCCAGCGCCCCCACCGCCACCGCCGCCGCTCCCGCCGGTGCCGCCGGTCGAATTCTGCGCTCCGACCTCGGCCTCGGATTTGATCGTGCCGCCGAGCACAGGGAGCTGGAATGTCCGGGTCACCGCATGGATGAAACGCACTCCGTGCGGGGTGTACTCGCTCGTGTAGCCGATGGATTGGGTAATGGCCGCGACCAGACCGGAACATGATCCCTCATAGGACAGCGGAGGCAGCTCGACGCTGTGCTTGAGGTCGTCGGCATAGACAGCAACGCCACAATTATCCTGGATGAAGCGCACTGCATCGAGCGCACTCGTAGCGTCCATCGTCTCGTAAACGACGTGTCGGGCCATTGATGCCGGCGGCGGCAGATTGTGCCGGCGCTCAAGCCCGCTGTAGACGAAATATCCGTGCAACGCGGTGATTGCCGGCTCCGGCTGCGGCAGGGGCGCGCGCGCCGAGGGTGGGGGGAACAGCAACGCGCTCTTCGGTACGGTAGTGGCCTCCATACCTGCGCAGGCCGATAGCGCCCCGCACGCCAGCGCGATTGCGATGAGCCGCAGAAGATGAGTATTACGCATGATTAGAACCCGTTGTCATCCCCGTCAGTCGATTCGACGACCAACGTATTGTTCGCGCGGTATTCGATGAGGCGGATGGGCGCCCCGTTCGAGATCGCCGAATGAGCCCACAGCCCAACCGCGGATAAAAACGTCCCTGGAATCGCCGCAAATGCCGGCGCATGCCAGCGCTTGGCGAGGCGCCGTGCTTTCCAGACCACTGTCCATCCATGTCGTGAACCCCACCGATCGAGAGCCTTGCTCATCAGCTCGCCCTTGGAGATCAGCCAGATCTTCGGCACCGCAGGAGCCGCTGGCGCGGGGGCAGGGCGGTGCGCCGAGACATTTACGGGGAGCGAGGGCGTGCGTTGCGCGCCAGTCGTCGGCGGGCTCGATGCGGCGATAACCGGAGCTGAACGGATACCTTGTGGGTACGCATTGTCCGCCGGCGTCGCGTACACCTTGAGGACCTCGCCAGCGCAATGCTCACCGACGGCGATCTCGGCGTTGTGGTCCACCGCGAGCACGGCATCTCTCAGGGCAGATTTGCGATCAGTAGCAGGCCACCGCACCTCAGTGCGCTTGAGCGTCCGGGGCAGATCCACCACGACAGTCTGGCCGGGTGGCGCGATTGCGACCAATGCGCGAGAGAGGCTGACGGGCCCGCCCGCGGGCACGGTTTGCTGCCAGGCAGGACCCCACCCGGCCACGGTGGCCGCGCGGGCCATGCCGACCGAAGCGACGCCGCAGAGCAGCGGCATCGCTAGATAAAATATGTCACGTGGACGCATGTACCTCACCGTATCTGGATTGAGCAGGTTCACTCGATCAAAAATTCAGGCATCAGGGACCTATAGCAATCGCGCCGGAAATAAAAAAAAATAAGCCGGCCTCAAAAAAGAGGCCGGCATGAAATC
>JAPTUI010000609.1 GCA_028067895.1 Pseudomonadota bacterium
ATGAAGGAAGTCGCGCCGAGCACCGCGCTGCGACGCTGGTATGGCCACGACCCCGCCCGTTGGGAGATGTTCCGGCAGCGCTACCGTGCCGAGCTCAAGGGCAAGGCCGCGATCCTCGATGAGCTGCGCACCATTGCCGGTGAGAGCTCGTTGACGCTCGTCTACTCAGCGCGTGACGAGCAGCACAACCAAGCGGTGGTGCTCAGAGAGGTGCTTCTGCACTGATCATCCGGCGAGAGGGTCGCGAGGACGACCGCGCACGGGGCCGGGTGCCGCTGTCCAGCAAGTCCGCCCGCTGTCATCGGCAGTTCGTTCGCATTCCGAGGGGTGCGGCGCGCTCCTGCTCGAGCTTCGCCACATGAGCACGGACCTGGAGGAGGTCGCGCCTGGCGACCAGACCCAGCAGTGCGCCCGTGGCACGGTCAACGATCGGCGCGCAACCGGTACTGGCCGCGGTCATTCGATCGGCGAGTGCGCCCACCCGCTCGTCCGGGTAACCCACGAGCACTTCGCGGATGACAACGTGTTCGCCCAACGTCTGCTCGCCACACGCGGCCTCGCGTGACCACCGCAGGACTTCGGAACACGACACGACGCCGGACAAATGGCCCAAATCATCGACCACAGGGTACTTCTGGTGTGGAATGAGGTCCGTTTTGGCATCAAAAAACGCGAGCGCGTCCTCCCGCGACATGCTGGCGGGCAAGCTATGGACCGGGTGCGCCATGATCTCCCGCACGCGCATCACTTCGTACGGATCGACATTGTATTCATACGTCAGATGACGGCCACGGCGAGCGAGGCGCTCGGTCAGGATGGAGCGGCGCATGAGCAGCACGGACACGGCAAACGATGCGACACATGCTATGGTCACCGCCGGCATCACGCGCAGGTCGCCGGTCAGCTCAACGGCAAATAGGGTCGCGGTCAGCGGACAGCGCAATGTACCGCCGAGAACTGCGGCCATCGAGATAAGTGCCCAGAAGCCGCAGTTTCCGCACGGCAGTACGTGAGCCTCAATCGCGCCAACGGCGCCGCCCATCAGCAGAAGCGGCGCCAATGTGCCGCCCGCGGTGCCCGAGGACAGCGATGCGAGCCAGATGATGGATTTTACGCACAGGAGCGCTATCGCGGCGTGCAGGAGTACCGTGCCATTGATCAACGCATCTATGGTGTCGTAACCGACGCCGAGCGCGGCCGGATCGATCAGACCACCGATTCCGACGATCATGCCGCCCAGCGCGGGCCACCACATCCAATGGATGGGGAGCCTTTCGTAGATCTCCTCGACCCAATAAAGCACAGCGGTCGTGAGCACCGATTGGAGTCCTGCGATCAGCCCGACGCCCGCGCAGAGCGCAAGGCTCCACCACGGCATCGACGGCAATCCGCTGTGTGGAAACAGCGGCCAGGGACCGACCAGCCACGGACGCCATGCCATGGCGACGATAACGGAGACGGTTACCGGCACGAAGCTGCGCGGCTTCCACTCGAAGAGCAGCACCTCGATGGCGAGCAGAATGGCAGCAACCGGCGTGCCAAAGATCCCGGTCATGCCCGCGGCGGCGCCTGCCGCGAGCAGCGTTTTACGTTCCGCAGAGCTGAGGCGGAAGCACTGTCCGAACAGGGATCCCAGCGCGCCGCCGGTCATGATGATCGGGCCCTCGGCGCCGAATGGACCGCCGGTGCCGATCGCGATCGCGGAGGCCAGGGGTTTCCAGAATGCGACCTTGGGCTCAATGCGGCTCCCGCCAGTAAGAATGGCGTCGAGCGCCTCGGGAATGCCGTGCCCACGGATTTTCTCCGAGCCGTACCGGGCTATGAGGCCGACGATGATGCCGCCGATGACCGGAACGAAGATGGAGCTTGGCCCCAGGCGTGCGTGGGTGAGATAAGTAGTGGTTGTCGAAATGATGTGAAAATAGGCGAAATTCGTGCATAGGGCGATCAGCTTCACGAGCGCCCAGGCGGCCATCGCGCCGAAGGTGCCGGTGACGAGCGCCATGGCGCAAAGCATCAGCATGCGCCGGTCCGCGGTAAAGTCGCGCAGGGTGTCGCGCATCTGGTAAGTGGAGGCGGAAGTGTTCATGCGGATCCGATCGGAAGTGCTGCAGATGCGCGGTTCGAGGAGAACAAGTCTTTAATATCGTACTACGATATTAATACCCGAGGAAACATTCCATGTCCACCGCCGCCAATGATCGCCCCCCGAGAGTTGCGCAGACACCTGCGCTCACGCCTCACGACTATGAGGTGCTCGCGGAATTCCGCTACGTGTTGATGAGATTCCTGGCATTCAGCGAGCACGCCGCCGAGCAAGCCGGGCTCGCGCCACGCCAGCATCAGGCGCTGCTCGCGATCAAGGGCTTCCCCGGCGCAGCAGAGATGACGATTGGCGATCTCGCCGGGCGATTGGGTATTCGCCATCACAGCGCGGTGGGATTGGTCGATCGCTTGGCGCGCGGAGGCTATCTGGCTCGCCGGGAGGACCCTGGCGACAGGCGCCGGATCCTTCTGTCCCTCACCACCGCGGGTGAGCAGGCACTGGCCGGTCTGTCGGTCGCGCACAGACAGGAACTGCGACGTGTCGCTCCGCTGCTGAAATCACTGCTGACCCGGC
>JAPTUI010000023.1 GCA_028067895.1 Pseudomonadota bacterium
TCGCGTTCTTCGTCGTGATGTATTCGATCTCATCGGTCAACGCCGGCAAGTACCGCGTGCTGTCGAACTCCCTGTATGCGGCGTTCCGCGGCCAGCCGCGTTCCGCCGATCCCATCGCGGTGGGGCGCAAGACACCGGGCAACCGCGCCGGCATCCGCTTGAACACCGTGCAGCAGCGCCTCCTGACGCAGCAGCCCACCACCCGTCTCGCGCCCGCCTCGACGATGTCAACAGGAATGCGCATGCCGCCGCACAGCTCGCCGATCAAGAGCGGTCCGACGCTCGGTCAGGTCACGGCCGGCGTCGAGCGCGCGATGCGCGCGCTGATGCGCGCGCACGTGGTCGAACTGAGCCGCAAACCAGGCATGCTCGAAGTCAGATTTCGCAGCGACATCCTCTTCCCGAGCGGCAGCGCCCGACTCTCTTCCGCCGCGATCGCGGCGATCAGGCGCTTGGCCGGCGTCCTCCGCGGCTTTCCCAACCCCGTGCGCGTCGAAGGATTCACGGACAACGTACCGATCCGCACTGTGCAGTTCGCCTCGAACTGGGAGCTCTCCGCGGCACGGGCCGGCAGCGTCGTGCACGTGCTCTCGGTGCGCGGCGTCGCGCCGAAGCGGCTCGCGGTGATTGGCTTCGGCGATCAGAAGCCGATCGCGAGCAATGCCACCGCCGCCGGCCGTGCCGCAAATCGGCGCGTTGTGGTGGTCATCCTCTCCTCCAGACTCGTGCAACACACCGATCCGGCGTGGCTGCCCGGCGACGGCCGTGATCTTCCCGGTGCGCACATTCCTCCATCGCGGCCCGTTGCCGCGGCGCGGCGCCGATGACATCGCCCCGGCCGATCCGGCTGGCACGGAAGCTGCAAACTCCCGGGGAGGCCGCCCGACCTGGCGACGGATTTCCGCCGCCGCGCCGACGGCGCGCCACGTTGCGTGATCGACTTCACAGGAGCCGCGGCCATGAGCCTCACGAATCTGTCGAACATCGACTTCCTGCTCATCATGGGAAGGGCGGTCTTTCTGGTGTTCTCATTCGCACTGGCCGCCGTGACCTTCACCGGCTGGCGCCGCGCAGCGCAGCGCCAGAGCGAGCAGATGCGGGTTCAGAATCTGGCGCTGCTCGAGCAGCTCGCCCAGATCTGCGCTCGATTGGACTCGACCGATCAGCAGGTGCGGCAGCTCGGCGAGCAGCTCGAGCATTGCGCGGCGCGCTCGGCGTCGGTCGCGCGCGCCGCGCCCGGCTACCAGATCGCGATCCGCCTGGCGCGCAGCGGCGCCAGCGCCGATGAGCTCGCCGGGGGATGTGGCCTGACCCGAGCCGAGGCCGATCTCGTACGACGGCTGCACGGGCCAGCCCAGGGGGAACTGCGTCAAGCATCCTAGTCCTTCTACTCAAGGTCGCTGGCCGCCGGCCGATAGTGTCGCTGATTATGAAAATCCGCTCCCGATCCAAACCGGCCCGCAAGTCCGAGCGGGGCCGCTCGGGCCGCATTGGCGCGCGCAGCCGGGCCAGGTCCGCACGGCGTGATTTGCTCACGCTGCAGGACTGTTGCACCCTGGCGGAGGCCGACGGGCTGAAAGACGCGCTGTGCGCGCTCGCCGCTTATCCACAGCCGGTGATCCTCGACGCCGCGGGCGTCCAGCGAGTCGACACGGCCGCGTTGCAGCTGCTCGCGGCGTTCGTTCGCGATCGGCGTCTCGCCGGCCGGACCGTGCGCTGGCAAACCCCCTCGCCGGCGCTGGCGGCGGCCGTACGCCTGCTCGGCATGAGCTCGATGCTTCAGCTCGACGGAGCCGGGCCATGACCGTGGATCTGACCCAGTTCCACGACGCCTTCTTCGCAGAGAGCTTCGAGGCTCTCGATGCCATGGAAGCGGCGCTTCTGAAACTCGACGTCGGCGCGCCCGAGCCTGAGCTCATCAATACCATCTTCCGCGTCGCGCACTCGATCAAAGGCGGCAGCGCGACTTTCGGCTTCAGCGAGATCGCCTCGTTCACCCATAGTCTCGAGACGCTGCTCGATGAGTTGCGCGGCGGCACGATGCAGGTCACCCCCGAAGTATCCGATCTCCTGTTGAAATCGGTCGATGTGCTGCGCGCGATGCTGCGTTCGGTTCAGGCCACCCGGCCCATCGATGCCCAGCTTGTCTCGGACCTGCAGTTCGATCTGGAGGTGGTCATTGCCCGCAAGAACACGCCGCCCGCCGCTCCCGCCAGGGAAGCTCCGGCGACGCCGTGCGCCGAGGACGACACCCCGCCGTGCTGGCAGGTCCGCTTCCGTCCCTACCGCGAATTGCTCGCGCGCGGCAACGATCCGCTGCGCCTGTTCCGCGAACTCGGCGGACTTGCCGAGGTCCGTGTGCAAATCGATGCACAGAACCTGCCGTCGCTCGCAGACATTCAACCGCAGGACTGCCATCTCGCCTGGACGCTCGAGGTCAACGGCCGAATCTCCGAGGAGCAGATCCGTCAGGTCTTCGATTGGGCAGAAGGGGACTGCGAACTCCTCATCCAACGCGCCCCAGCCGAGCACCCCGGGTGCGCCCCTGTGCCCGCCGCGGCGCCAAATCCCGCGCCCGCGCGGGACGACGCACCGGCTGCGCCCGCCTCGAC
>JAPTUI010000401.1 GCA_028067895.1 Pseudomonadota bacterium
GTCCGCGAGAGGATGATGTAATGGAGCTGGAGGCAGTCGTAAGGCTGCCCCGAAATGGATCACATTGTGTGAACGCGACAGGCGTCAAAACGAAACGAACCGGATTAGAGGCAGGCCGGACCGGTGGCAACACCGGTCCGGCAAGTCTCGAACAGTTTGCCTGGCGGCCATAGCGAGCGGGAACCACCCGATCCCATTCCGAACTCGGAAGTGAAAACGCTCTGCGCCGATGGTAGTGTGCCCTTCGGGCATGCGAGAGTAGGTCACTGCCAGGCTTTGAAACGCAAGACCCCCGGAAGCCGAAAGGTTTCCGGGGGTTTTTGTTTGCGCGCGCTTCGCTGTCGCCGTTTGCAAACTGTGTGCGGCGCACGGCTCAAGCCCCTGCGCTTCGGTCACACTTCGCGGCCTTCCGTATGAGGAGCTCGTGATCGACATTCTGTTGGCTTCCGTGGCGCTCGCTGCAGCATTTGCGCTCGGGGTAGTGCTCACGTGGCGATGGCGTCGGGCCGCGCGGGGCGGTGCGGCGCACCACGCCGCATTCCTGCAGTCGCCGCATGGCATGCTGTTGGTGGATGCACAGACTCTTTGCATCACGGATGCCAATCCCGCCCTCGTGCGCAGCGTGGGGATTCCCTTTGCCGAGCTGCGCGGTAGCCGGATCAGCGACATTTTTGGCGCATCCGACGGCACCGAGTGCGACGCGCTCACCGCGCAGTTGCGCGAATCTCCAGCCCGGTTGCTCGTCGAGACGGTGCAGCGCTGCCGCAGCGGACGCCGCCTGTACGTCGAGATCAGTGGTCATCGCCTCGAAATTGCGCATCGGTCGTTCTTCGCGCTCAGCACGCGGGACGTGACGCTCAGGCGTAAGGTTCAGGCACAGCAGCTCGAGCGGCAGCAATACCTGGATCACCTGGCCCACCACGATCAGCTCACGGGACTGCCGAATCGGTTGTATCTGGCGGCGCATCTGCCCAAGGCGATCGAGGAGGCTCGTCGCGTCGGCGGCACTCTGGCCGTGTTGTTTCTCGATCTGGATCGCTTCAAGGACATCAACGATTCGCGCGGACATGACACGGGCGACAAGCTGCTGCAGGAGGTTGCGCGTCGGATCGCTGCTGCCGTGCACGCTCGGGACATGGTGGTGCGCATGGGGGGTGACGAATTCATTGTCGTGCTGCGCAGCGTCACCTCGCCGGAGCAGATCACCGAGACCGCGGCACGTCTGGCGGACGTGCTGAACGCTCCAGTCGTGATCGATGGCCGGCCACTCGTGGCCACGGCCAGCATTGGCGTCAGTGTCTACCCGCGCGACGGACAGAGCATGGGCGAGCTGCTGCGCCAATCCGACACTGCGATGTATCAAGCCAAGGATCATGGCCGCAATACGTTTCAGCAGTTCAGCCGCGGCATGGAGCGGCGACTGAAGGAGCGCGTTGCGATCGAAAACGGTCTGCGTCGGGCGCTCGCCGAGCAGCATCTGGAGCTGCATTACCAGCCGATCGTGGCCATCGGCACGCGCAAAGTCGTAGCGCTCGAGGCGTTGCTGCGCTGGCGCGGCCCGCACGGGTTCATCCGCCCGAGCCGCTTCATCGGTGTCGCCGAACAGACCGGATTGATCGTGCCCGTCGGGGAGTTCGTGGTGCAGCAGGCGCTGGCGGATCTCGGCCGCTGGCGCGCCCAGGGCGCTACGCTGGTGCCGGTTGCTCTGAACGTCTCAGCGGTGCAGCTGCAGCGCGGCAATTTCACCGGCATGCTCGCGCGCCAGCTGCGCCGAGCCGATATCGGGGCGGAGCTGGTGCAGATCGAGCTGACCGAGAGCGCGCTCTTCGAACCGCATGGTCGGCGGGCAGACCCGGCGCAGGATGCGATCGTGCAGCTGCGCGAGCTCGGGACGCGGATCGTCATCGATGACTTCGGCACCGGCTACTCGAGCCTCTCGTACCTGAAGCGCTGGCGAGTGGATGCGCTGAAGATCGACCGCAGCTTCATCCGCGACCTCACCCTCGATGCGGGTGATCTGGCGATCGTCGAAGCCATCATCGCCATGGCCCGGCACCTGAACATCGAACTGATCGCCGAGGGCGTGGAGAGCTGGCCGCAGCTCGAGAGGCTGCGTGAGCTCGGTTGCGACCGGGCGCAGGGATTTCTGCTCGCCAGGCCCGTGCCCGCCGGACAGTGCCGCCGCTTCCTCGACGGTGCGCCGCTCGAGCTTCACGCGGACGAGGAGCCGTTTCCCGAGCTGCGGGATGGCACCGGCGGCGGCTGAGCGCTGACGCGCCCGCACAGCGTGGGCTGGGATCTGCCGCAGATGATCGGGGCCCGCCCGGACATGCGAGAATGCGCCGCCATGAGCACCCCATCGCCCGCGAACCCATCGCTGCCGCGTGCCCCCGTGCGCCGGCAGTGCGCCGATGCGGTGCTCATGATCCGGCCGGCCTGTTTCGGGTACAATCCGCAGACCGCGGCGAGCAATGCCTTCCAGCGCGCCGAGCGCCCCGCCGGCGCTGCCGCGTCTGCGCGAGCGGAATTCGACGCGCTGGTCGCTGCGCTGACCGGCGAGGGCGTGCAGGTCTGCGTCCTCGAGGACGCCCCCAATCCGCCCAAGCCC
>JAPTUI010000558.1 GCA_028067895.1 Pseudomonadota bacterium
CCAGACGGATCGCGGCGACCGCCTTGTCGAACACCCCTTCCTGACAGACCGACTCGTCGTGCCGCTCACGGTTGCCGTCGAGGTGAATCGAGAAGGTCAGATACGGCGAGGGCTGATACTCGTCGATGTGCTTGGCGAGCAGGATCGCGTTCGTGCACAGGTACACGAAGCGCTTCTTCGCCACGATGCCGGCGACGATCTGCGGCATCTCCTTGTGGATCAGCGGCTCTCCACCCGGGATCGACACCATCGGCGCACCGCACTCCTCGACGGCCGCGAGTGCGCTCTCGACCGACAGGCGCTTTTGCAGGATCTCCTTCGGATAGTCGATCTTGCCGCAGCCGGCGCAGGCGAGATTGCACTGAAACAGCGGCTCGAGCATCAGGACGAGCGGATAACGCTTCACCCCGCGCAGTTTGCGGCCGATGATGTAGCGGGCGACCCGGTACTGTTGAATTAAAGGAATACCCAAATCCGTCTCCCAAGGTTGTACCGGCGCTCGGGCCGCCGGCTGGCTCCGCCATCGGAGCCGCGCTGAAGAGTCCGCCTAGCCGCGCCCGAGCGCGCGCACGGCCGGCTGATGATCCCGCCGGATCCGCTCCCACTCCTGGACGAACCAGGGCGTGAACCGCAGGGCGCCGGCACGCATCTCGGCATCGAGCGCCTCGGGCGCCATCCAGCGCCAGTCGGCCAGCTCGCTCCGATTGGCGCGCACCGCCGGTGCGCTGCAGCGGCCGATGAACACCGAGCACAGCTCGTGCTCGGCACCCGCCCCGTCAAACTGTGCTTGATACTTGAATTTGAACAGAAAGTGCAAGGGGCACTTCAGCCCGAGCTCCTCCTGCAGCCGCCGATGAATGGCCGAGTCCATGCTCTCGGCACGGCGCGGATGGCTGCAGCAACTGTTCGACCAGTATAGCGGCCAGAGCCGCTTGCCGGCAGCGCGCTGCTGGATCAGCAGATCCCCATCCTCATTGAAGATGAACAGCGAGAAGGCCCGGTGCAGCAGGCCACGGCCCTCGTGGCAGTGGGTGCGGCTGGCATGCCCCACTTCCCGGTCGGCATCGTCCACCAGGATGAGGCACTCGCTGCCTGCGTGACTGTCGCCGCGCGGCAACACTTCATTCGAAGCGTCGCAGTGATCCATCACTCGGCGCCCCCCGTGCGGGGTGCAACCGTGTACCCTATGGGCCGTACAGGAAGTCTCAAGGCTGTGGATGTGTCGCTCATGGCAGTCCGCTGCGCGGGAATTCCTTTGGACATCGTCTCCCGCAACCCGTTCAGTATAACGCTTCGAGGACCATGCACGCTCTGGGGCTGTTGCTCGGCGCTGCCGCGCTCGGTTATGCGCTCACAGCCTGTCTGGCGGTGCGGCGCGCACGCAACGTCGCACCCTCGGCCCCGGTCGCCGGGCACCCGGCGGTCACCGTCCTGAAACCGCTCTGCGGGGCCGAACCCGGCCTCGCCGAGGCGCTGCGCAGCCTGTGCGCCCAAGACTACCCGCCACTGCAGATCGTGTTCGGGGTTCAGGATCCCGCCGACCCTGCCCTCGAGGTGGTGCAGGCCCTGCGCGCAGAGTACCCGAACCGGGACATCGCGGTGGTCATCGATGCGACCCGCCACGGCTTCAGCGCCAAGGTCAGCAACCTCATCAATATGATGCGCGTGGCGCGGCACGATTGGCTGGTCCTCGCCGATGCCGACGTGCATGTGCCTCCGGGGTATATCACGGGCGTATGCGCCCCGCTGGCCGACCCGACCGTGGGGATCGTCACCTGCCCTTACCGCGGCCGCCCCGCCCACACCCGCGGCTGGGCCGGCCTGTGCTCGCGCCTCGGCGCGCTGTTCGTCAACGACTGGTTCATGCCCTCGGTCCGCGTGGCCGCGCTGTTCGGCTCGCGCGACTTTGCTTTTGGTGCGACCATTGCGCTACGTCGGGCCGCGCTCGATGGTTTCGGCGGGTTCGCCGCCATTGCCGACCAATTGGCCGACGATTACCGCATTGGCGAGCTCACGCGCCGCCAGGGTCTGCGCACCGTACTATCGCACGTGATCGTGGACACCGGCATCGACGAGCGCAGCCTGCGCCAGCTCGCCCAGCACGAGACGCGCTGGCTGCGGACCATTCGGGCCGTGCGCCCCGCCGGTTATGCCGCCGCAGGCGTGACCTTCAGCCTGCCCGTGGCGCTGCTCGGCTACCTGCTCGCCGCCGGCGCGCCGGCGGCATGGGGACTGCTGTTGGCCACCGCGGTGGCGCGGGTAGTGCTACATTTCGCAGCCGGCGATCCGCAGCCTGCCGAAGCCGCCGCCTGGAGAGGCCTGTGGCTGCTGCCCGTGAGCGATCTGCTCGGATTTTTGCTGTGGTGCTGGGGATTCGCGGCCCGCGAGGTGCAATGGCGCCAGTCGCGCTACCGGGTGGCGCGCGATGGCTCGGCCCGCCCGATTACTTGAGGACATTACGCCATGATGAGAACCCTGTTCCTGCATCCCCCGTCATTTGATGGATTCGACGGCGGCGCCGGCGCGCGCTACCAGGCCAAGCGGGAGATTCGCTCCTTCTGGTACCCGACCTGGCTCGCCCAGCCGGCCGCCATGGTGCCGGGAAG
>JAPTUI010000341.1 GCA_028067895.1 Pseudomonadota bacterium
AACGCAAGAACCACCGCCTGCACTGCATCGTCGAGCGTCTCATCGCCGCGTGCCGATCGCCTGTCCGTGCAGCGGGATGTCGATCGTCGCCTCCTGCCTCATGGCAGCAGCGACTCTCGAGCGAGGTGAGTACGCATGACGGCAAGTGCCGGCGGTCGCCGCCCATGATCAGCGGCACGCGCCCACCGAGCCCGACAAACCAACCGGCCGCCAAAGCGGTGCACCCCAGCGCCCGCACGGGGGGCGTGAACGATGGCGTGGACCCTTCAGCCAATTCGACGGGGTCACGACGACCCGATGGTCCACAATGCGAGCCGGCCGGCGCAGGACAGTCAACTCCAGCCCGATATGTAGAGCCGCCCCTTTGATGGCAATAGGCACCCGTTATGCGGCATTTCTGCACGAACGCACCGGATATTCCCCCTTCCCGTTGATAGCCAATGCTTTCACAGTGCCGTCGGCTGAGAACACGTACCGTTCAGCGACGTTGCCGACTCAGGGGTCTTCACATGGCCATCGCCTCGTCCGAAGAGATGCGCATCCACGTCAAGCTGACCGTCCTTGAAAGTCAGCGCGAAGAACTTCAGCTTGCGTGGCAGGAGATCGTGGCTGGCAAGCGTGTGCGCCTGAACACTCTCAACCGTGAGATCTCGGCGATCACGGAGTGCGCGATGCGCGCACTTGTTCTCATCGAGGACGCGATACGTCAAAATCCGTCCACGGGCCAGGCGCGCCGACTGGTGTGCTTTCTCGCCGGCGTCTACAACGGATCCGACTTTCCGTTTGATCTGACAGACCTGCGGGCACTCGACACGGCCCTCGCCAACGCCTGCCTCGACTACCTGAACTACGACCGACTGGGTCGGCGCGAAGTGCATCGCCACCTCTCAGGCGGCGATACGGAGCTGCAGCGATGGATCGACGATTACGGGCTGCGGCCGCGCGAGACACAGCCCGGTTGATCGCGCACGGTCAACGAAGCGAAGACGTAGACCGCGTCAGGTGTGCACCTCCGGTCGCCACCATCACCGCTGATCGTCGGCGGCCGGCGGCACCTTCGGCGCCCGGCGAAGGTACTTGAGCATATCCTTCGGCTTTGCCGTTCCGGCACGCTCGCGCAGGAATTCCTTCGCGGTGCGCAGGCATCCCACCTTTTCGGCCACAGCGGCGGCGATGAACTGGTTCAGTGAAACCCCATCGCTCGCCGCCAGCTCTGCCGCCGCCTTCTTGACCGAGGCGGGGAGCTTCAAGGGATAGGTGCTCTTGCTCATGTGTTGATCCTCTTCAGGAACGCTCCGGGCGTCACCACCTCGAGCCCGAACTGCCCGGCCGCAGGCTCGAAGTGCCGCACATTATGGGTGACGATCACCTTGGATCGCCCGTTCACCGCGGCCTCGAGCACGATCTCGTCGTCGGGATCGGCGAGCTGCGGGCGCCAGAGGAAATGGACCTCGACGGGCTCGGCCGCGCTCGCGAACGCGGCCATGAAGCCGGAGATATCCTTCTCGTGCATCCCGGTCGCCAAGCGTTGCTCTGGCCGCTTCAGAACCTCCTCGTACTCGAGGAACAGCGCGGTCGTCACAAGCGGCACCAGGCGTTCCTCGGCGACGAGTTCGAGGAGGCGATTACTCGCGCCGAGCCTGCTGCGCAGCCCGGCCACGATCACCGAAGTATCGAGAACGACTCGTGGTGGCTCCATATGATGTGACATCCTATACGATGTCACTCCTCAGGGGAAGTGCCTGCCTTGGCCACGTCTTCCGGGGAAACGGGAACCGACCGGTCCGTGACGATCAAGGACCGGTATTCCCCTGCCATCAGCGCTCGGGCCCTGCGGATGAGATACCGCACCTGAGCGCGAAGAGGGCCGTCCGGTCGCCAGTTTCCAGCGACGGTGGCGTGCCCAAAGATCGCTGTGGCGAGCTCGCGCTGGGAAGCGCCAGCGGCAAGGCCATCGAGCACCTGAAGCGCCCTAGCATGGAACAATTCGGTACGGCCTGGGCGCTCGGCCTGCCTCAGTCGCCTATCCGAATGGGCCCAGTGGAGCGCATCGAAAGCGGCCACGGCACGCAAGGCTGCGCCCTGTGCAGCGCCCGCTGGAATCTGATAGGCAAACCGATCGCCAGCGCACAGACGATCCGCGATGTGCAGCTGCGCGCTCTGCGGACTGGATCGGATCATGAGCTGGAGATCCGCTCCGTCGCCGAACAGACTCTTGCGGCCAGCGAGGTGCCAGATCGAGAAGTGATCCCCGGGCGCTCCCCGCCCATCCGCTGAACGATATTCGTCACGCACGAGTCTCACCGCCGCCGGAGCCCTTATTGCCCAGACGGGGGAAGCCTCCCGCGCATCGAGCCGCGGGTCAATGAGCACTGCGAGCCCCCACCGCGCGGCAATACGCTGCGAAGCGCGGCGCCGGAAACGCATCCAGTCGCGTGCGTAACGCGGATTGCGGCGTAAGTATTCCCACGCCCGAGAGGCGGGCTCAAGATGCAGCGCGTACACATAGGCTGCCCAGCAGGTCCAAGGAGCGTCCATGACGGAGGGTGAATTTCAACGTTGTTCTCCGCTCCCCGGCTCTGACGGCAGACGCGACGTCCGCTGT
>JAPTUI010000382.1 GCA_028067895.1 Pseudomonadota bacterium
TGAGCAGGCGGTGCTCTGCGGCGGGGCGACCGAACTGGTGGTGCGCGGCTGGGAGACGCTGGTCGAGGCCGGCTACCAGCCCGAGGTGGCCTACTACGAGTGCCTGCATGAGCTGAAGCTCATCGTCGATCTGCTGCACGAGGGCGGCATCACCAAGATGCACCAGTTCATCAGCGAGACGGCCAAGTACGGCGACCTGACGCGCGGCCCGCGCATCGTCGATGCACGCGTGAAGAAGGAGATGGCCAAGGTGCTCAAGGAGATCCAGACCGGCGCCTTCGCGCGCCAGTGGATCCGCGAGAACGCCGGCGGACGCAAGCGTTACGCGAAGCTGCTCAAGAGCGACCTGAAGCACCCGATCGAGAAGGTCGGCGCCAAGCTGCGCGCGCGCATGCCCTGGCTGAACGACCAGCGCGCTTAAGCGCGCCGCCCTCCCACTGTCCCCCAAGGAGACTGTCATGGCAGCCGAACCGGACAAAGTACTGATCTTCGATACCACCCTGCGCGACGGCGAACAGGCCCCCGGATGCAGCATGACGCAGCCGGAGAAGCTGCGGGTCGCCCGGGCGCTCTCCGAACTCGGCGTCGATGTGATCGAAGCGGGTTTCCCGGCGGCCTCCAAGGGGGACTGGGAGAGCGTACAGGCGGTCTCGCGCACGATCGAAGGCCCGATCATCGCCGGCTTGGCGCGCTGCAACCGCGAGGACATCGAACTCGCCGCCCGCGCCCTCGCCGGTGCGCCGCGGCGGCGGCTGCACGTGTTCCTCGCCACCAGCGCGATTCACCGCCAGTACAAACTGAACATGGCCGAGGAGCAGATCCTGCGCACCGCCGTCGACGGCGTGCGCCGTGCCCGTGAACTGTGCGAGGACGTGGAGTTCTCGCCTGAGGACGCCTCGCGCACCGAGCTGGAATTCCTGGCGCAGGTGGTCGAGGCGGCCATCGAGGCCGGCGCGAGCACGGTGAACATCCCCGATACCGTCGGCTACACGGTGCCGGATGAGTTCGCCGAGCTGTTCCGCTACCTGCGCAAGAACGTGCACGGCATCGAGCGGATCCGCCTCTCGGTGCACTGCCACGACGATCTGGGCATGGCCGTGGCGAACAGCCTGACGGCCGTGGTCGCCGGCGCCCGCCAGATCGAGTGCACGATCAACGGCATCGGGGAGCGCGCCGGCAACTGCTCGCTCGAGGAAGTGGTGATGGCGCTGAAGACGCGCGCAGCGTTCTTCAATGTCACCACTGGCATCCAGACCACGCGGCTGTATCCGACCTCGCGCCTGGTCTCGAGCATCACCGGGATGACCGTGCCGCGCAACAAGGCGGTGGTCGGTGAGAACGCCTTCGCGCACGAGGCGGGCATTCATCAGCACGGGGTGCTCAAGCACCACTCGACCTACGAAATCATGCGCCCGGAGGACGTGGGGCTCGCCCGCAGTCATTTGATTCTCGGCAAGCACAGCGGCCGGCACGCCTTTCGCGACCGGGTGCGCGCACTCGGCTTCGAGCTGCAGGAGCGCGAGCTCAACGAAGTGTTCGAGGAGTTCAAGGCGCTCGCGGACCGCAAGAAGGAGCTCTTCGACGGCGACATCGAGGCGCTCGTGCTGCGCGCCGGGGGCGCGGCGAACGGCCCGTGGAGTCTCGCCGCCCTGGAGACGCAGGCGGCGATGCAGGGACCGGCCACGACGAAGGTCCTGCTGCGCCACAGCGATGGGCGCCAGGTGGAACAGACCGCCGATGGCGACGGACCGGTCGATGCCGCCTTCAAGGCGATCGAGGCGGCGACCGGGCTCGGGGTGATGCTGCGCAAGTTCGAGGTGCGCGGCGTCACGGAGGGCGAGGACGCCCAGGGCGAGGCGGTGGTGTACGTCGAGTACAATCAGCGCACCTATCGGGGCTCGAGCGTGAGCACCAACATCGTGGAATCGAGCAGCAAGGCGTTCCTCGAGGTGATCAACCGCATCGAGCAGGCAGCCGCAGGCAGCCGCTCGCGCGAGGAGCGCGGTGCCGGCGCACAGACCGCTTCGACGCTTTGACTGGCAGTACGCCACGGGAGATTTTTCATGCCCATTCCGGCCACTCAGTACATCTGGTTCAACGGCAAGCTCGTTCCGTGGGAAAAGGCCACGGTGCACGTGCTCAGCCACGCCCTGCACTACGGCTCCTCGGTGTTCGAGGGGCTGCGCGCCTATGAGACGCACCGGGGCGTGGCGATTTTCCGGCTGCGCGATCACTCCCGCCGCCTGCTTGACTCGGCCAAGATCTACCGCATGAGCATGCCGTTCACCGTCGGGCAGATCGATGAGGCCTGCCGCGCGGTGATCGCCGCCAACGGACTCGCCAAGGGCGCGTACATCCGCCCGGTCGCCTTTCGCGGCTACGGCGAAATTGGCGTCACGCCGAAGAATGAGCCGCCGACCGAGGTGGCCGTGGCCGCCTGGGAGTGGGGCAAGTACCTCGGACACGAGAGCGAGGAGCAAGGCGTCGATGCCTGCATCTCCTCCTGGCACCGCGTCGCGCCGAACACGCTGCCGGCGCTCGCCAAGGCCGGCGGCAACTATCTCTCGAGCCAGCTGATCGGTGCCGAGGCGCGCCGCCTGGGC
>JAPTUI010000393.1 GCA_028067895.1 Pseudomonadota bacterium
CTGTGAGGACCATTCCTTCGTGTCACCCGCTGAATTAATGGTGTCACCTAAAGCAGCTGTAGAATTAGGGAGTTATCCGGCCAGTGACAGATTTCAAAAATAGCCGCCCGGCCGCCTCCCCGATCGACTGATCATTGGTGTCACCCAACGCGGCGCTAGTGACAGTAATGATTGGGCGGTTTTGACCGCAGTGACAGAAATGATTGACAGCAAACCGGCATTGGCATCCGGGACAAATTCCGCGTGACCTGCCTCGGGCTGAACTTCGGCATCGATGAGGGGCGGCGAGTTGTAGCCGAGCGGTGGTGATCACGTGATCCCGTGCACATGTGGGTCTGGTGCTTCGGCGCCGGTCCGACGCGGACCGGATCGCTTTATTGATCTCTATTGATCTCTTTGGGCCGTCGTCTTGGCTTTGATTTCATCAAGGCGTTTGCGGAGTGCCGCCACCTCGGCGAGCTTCGAATCTTTGCTGGAGCGCTCAGCGCGTGCAATCGCAGCGTCAGCCTGATCGGTGTGCGCCCGGGCTTCTTCGAGTGCCAAGTGCCACAGTGCCAAGATTCGCACATTCCGATCCCGTTGGGTGTAGGGGTGATTCGCGGCCCGTTCGTAAAATTCCCGCCCCATTACCGGATTACCACCGCGAAACGCCAGAAGACCGGTCGTGGCATATAGCGCTGGTTGAGTAAAGTTGGGACTCGAGTCGATTACGACTTTCGCGAGAATGATCGCCGCTTCGGAGACCCGACCGAGATACGCAAGTCCGACAGCCTTGTTGTTCAGCAACGAGGCATTATGAGGTTCGGCGTAGAGCCCGCGTTCCGCAAATTCGAGCACCGTCGCTCCGTCCCCGAACACGACACCTGCAACGTAGGAGCCCATCATCAAAGGGCGACTCGAGGTCGGCTCGAACTCCGTCCACTCCCAGCTTCTCGCGATCGCAGCGTCCCACAATCCCTCCAAGCGAGCACGCAGCGCCCGCGCCTCGTACGTGGCGGGTCTATTCAGCAAGGGTGCAGGCACAATGAGCCCCAAGCTCTGCTGGCTGGCCCATTGGGCTTGCGCAATCGCATTCTCGGTTGGGTCTTCGAGGCTCCGCCGAAATAGTTGTCGTGCCTTCTGCATCGCGCCGTCTTCGAGGAGCAAGGTTGCGAGGGCGCCAGCCAGTTCGGAACTGCTCCGGGGTGCCCACTGTGAATGATCTAGGCCACGCTGCCCGATTGAAGCGGTCACACTACGTCGCTTGGCCACTTGCGCTACCGAGATTTCCGCGGCGATGAGCCAGGGATCGACCCGCGTCGCTCTGGCGCCGTTCAGGAGTCGTTGTGCAGCCTGAGGATCATCGACATGTACGAGGTACCGCGCGGCCGACCGTAATACAAACCGATCCTCTGGCGCGAGCTCGAGAGCAACGCGAATGGTCCGATTTGCGCTCGGTGTCTGACCTAAGATCGTGTAAAGCCGCGCAAGATCCACCCACGCATAGGCATCGCGGGGATGCAGATGCACATGACGACGCAATGCGCTGATGTGGCTGTAAATGGGCGTCGGATCGAGCCGTCCCGGCTGAAGCCCAAGTGACTCCGGCGGTGCCACTGCCCGCTCGGCGAGGGCACGCCGAGCGACCGCTCGGATGCTTGGGTTGGCATCGGACGCATTGTCCGCCAGCATCCGGACCGCCGGCTCGACTTCATTGAGTCGACCGAGCACGATGCCCGAGGCCACCAGTTCGGCGGCGACCTCGATGGATCGCTCACGATCCCATTCGAGCTTGCGTTCCTCGAAGTGCGCATCCGGCTCGCGCTCTTTCTCAACGGTCGAAGCGCTCGCGAGCTCGCCCGCAAAGATAGTCGCTTCCGAGGGCCGCCAGCGCGGCAGCAGGCGCCTTTCAGCGTCCGGTTGACTGATGCTCATCGGCTGGCCTTACGACGCTCATGAATCCCCGCTTCGAGAGCCAACCGATCGAAAATTGATATGTACCGCTCCAGGTCGTAGACGTTACCGGTGCCGGCGAGCGTTGCCCGGGTGACTGGGTGGCCTCGAAGAGCTGGGTCCGGATCGCAGAGCTGGCGGATGCACTGGAGCAACTCCTCGCGGTACGGTGCTTCAGTTGGGATGTCGTTCGCCACGCGGTCGAGTGCTCGCGCATAGGCCGCCCGAACCTGACCAAGCACGGCAGCATAAGTGCCCGTCCATACGGTCGGCCGAGCTGCAGAGTCGAGCTCATCGATGATCATCGCTGTCATCGGCAGGCCCGTGATTAGAAATGCGGCGAGGCTACCGAGCAGATACGCATCACAGCCCAGACGACGCACCACGAAATCCGGATCGACCTGCCCATAGAGAAGTTCCGGCGGAGCGTAGGTACGTTCGCCCGCGACACTCAAGCCATCGTGCGGTGCTGCGCGCCCCTTCATTGACGCGCGTCCGACGTCACAGACTTTGAAAATTCCGTCGACAAAGCGCAGCGCATTCGAGGGTTTCATGTCCTGATGCGCCACCTGCACCCCGTGCAGCTGCCGCAGACCGTTTGCCACGTTATGCAGGGCCTTCAGCGCCTGCGACATCGGGAGTCGCTTTGAGACCGTGACCAT
>JAPTUI010000095.1 GCA_028067895.1 Pseudomonadota bacterium
CGCCACATTCCAGTTGCCGCTCATGAACAGGGCCGCGTAGCCGGCGGCGAGCAGCCGGCGTTCGACCCCGCGCAAGCCTTCCGCGTAGAACGGACTGTCGATCGCCTGACTCAACACCCCAATGGTGAACGTGCGGCCGAGCGCCAGTCCGCGCGCCGCGGCGTGCGGCCGGAAATCGTGTTTGGCGATCGCGGCCTCGACGGACGCCTTCAGGCCGTTGCTCACCTTGACCGTGCCGTTGATGATGCGTGAGACGGTGCTCGCCGAAACGCCGGCCTCGCGCGCGATATCCCGCACCGTGACGGCCGGCCGCGACCGCGGACCGGGCTTGGCCTGTTGCTCGCGGCGCTGTTTCATGCAGGCGGTGTCGGCGCGGCCGGAGGGCGGGCGGCCTCGAGGGCGGGCGCGGGCGCACGGCGCCGAAGCCGTGGGCCGCAGAACAGCTGCGCGATCTCCTCGAGCGTCCTGCCGCGGGTCTCGGGGCCGAGCGTCGCGACGAACACCAGCGCCGCGACGGCGAGCAGCCCGTAGCCGAGGAACGTTGCGGCCGCTCCCCAGCGCGCGAGCTCCCAGGTGAACAGCAGCGTCACACTGGCGCTGGTGAGCGAGTTCCAGAAGCAGATCGCGGACAGGGCGATCGCGCGCTCGCGGTCGGGAAATATTTCCGCCACCATGACCCAGGTCACCGGTCCAAACGAGACTGCGAACGAGGCGACGAAAAGAATGATGCCGGCGAGCACCAGGGCCGGATGAGCGACGGCCGCGCCCGGACCAACGGCGGATCGGAACGCCCAGGCGATGGTGAGCAGGGCCACCGCCATGCCGGTGCCTCCCACCAGCAACAGAGGCTTGCGCCCGACCCGGTCGATCAGGCTCATCGCCACCAGGGTCATCGCCACATTGATCAGCCCCACGAGCACCGATTGGCGAAAGGCGCTCGCGAGGCTGCCGCCGGCCTGGGCGAGGATCGTCGGCAGGTAGTACAGGACGGCGTTGATCCCGGTGACCTGCTGGAAAAAGGCGAGCCCCGCGGCGAATATCATCGCGAAGCGCAGCCGCGCGCTAAAGAGCGTGCGCCACGCGCCGCGCGCCTCCGGCGTTGCCGGCTCGATCCTCTGGAGCTCGGCGGCCGCCGCCTCTGCGTGTACCGCGCGCATCGCTTCGAGCGCTTGGAGCCGTCGGCCGCGGGCGAGCAGCCAGCGCGGGCTTTCCGGCACCGTCAACAGCAGCGCGAAGAACACCAGCGCGGGGATCGCTTCCACGCCGAGCATGGCGCGCCAGCCGCTCGCGCCCATCGGCAGCAGCAGGTCGTTGGAGAAGAACGAGGCCGAGATGCCCATGACGATCATCAACTGATTGGTGGCGACCAGCAGTCCGCGCCGCTCAGCCGGGGCGATCTCGGTGACGTACATCGGGGCGAGCAGAAGCGCCGCACCGACGGCGAGCCCGCCGAGGACGCGCGCCAGAATGAGCACGAGGTAGGCATGCGCGTCGGCCGCCAGCAGCGAGGAGGCGAAGAACACCGCCGCGGTCAGCTGCAGCACCGTCCGGCGCCCGAGCCGGTCGGCGAGCGGCCCGGCGCACAGATTGCCGGCCATGGCGCCCCAATCGAGGCAGCTGACCGTCCAGCCGAGTTCGAGGCTGTGGGCCGAGCCTGCCAAGCCGAAATACGCGCGGATGAAGGGCACGGCGCCGGAAATCACCGTGGCGTCGAAACCCAGGAGGAATCCCCCGAGAGCCGCCACCAGGGCGATGCGCATGCTGCGTGCTGTGTCCGCCATGCAGGGTTGACCGCGCTCAGTGCGCTGGCTGGCCTTTTAGCACGATCTCGCGTCATGCACCACGCTCGGCCCGAGGATCGCCCCGGGGTCCGCGCGGCGACACGGCCGCGCGCAGCGGGGCTCACGCCGCCGCGCGACCTGCGTGTTGCGCGCGGGATTGCGCGTGCGGGCGCGGTGCGGCTCTTGACAATTTTCGGGCCGGCCGGCAGTCTTGTGAAACCGGTTGCAGAACTTGCTTGAGCGCGGCGGCCAGACGGCCGCCCGGCGGGCGGCCATTCGACCATCTGCCGGCACGGCAGCGGGGGGTAGAGCGCGATGTGCACTGGGACGATTCCGACATCACGCCGCCGTCCGCGGCCGACTGTGCAACGGGCTCGTGAGACTCGCGGAACGTGCTGCGCGAGCGATTCGCCCGGCGTGTCTCGCGCTGCCCGCCTCGGCGGGCGAGCCGTGGCGCGACGACCGGATAACGTGCAAAGAACAACCCCCGCGAGTGTGCCGTCAGGAGACTGGATATGACGTCTCGATTCACCCAACGTATCAGTGGAGCGCGGCTGCTGCTGCTGGCGGCGCTCGGCGCCGCGGCGCTCGGCATGAGCGCGTGCAGCGGCAAGACCGAGGGGACGGTGAAATTACCCGGACCGGTCGGCAACCGTGCGGACTGTCCGTGGCTCAATCCGCGCCTGCCGATCGCGCAGCGCGTGGCGCTGATCCTGCGCAAGATGACCCTGGCCGATGAGATCGGGATCGTCGAGGGCCACGGTGTGCATCCGTACGTCGGGGACATCAAGGAGAACGCCGCGCTGTGC
>JAPTUI010000043.1 GCA_028067895.1 Pseudomonadota bacterium
CCGCCGAGTTCATAGTGTCGGTGCGAATACCTCTGCCGCGCACCGGGTTATGGGTTTCGGCATATAAGGTATCCAAGCGTTTCGATCAGGACATTTCCGCCGTCGCGGCCGCGTTCGCTATACGGATCGAGTGTGGACGAGTTGAAGATGTCAGGTGTGCCTTCGGCGGAATGGCGGAGGTGGCAACTCGGGCGCCGGCCGTTGAGAATGCGCTGCTCGGAGCGCCGTGGAACGAAGCGACAGTCGATGCGGCGGCGGCTCGGCTCGCCGAGGACTTCGCGCCCATGACCGATATGCGGGCGAGCAGCGCTTATCGCTTGCGTGTCGCCGGGAATCTGCTGCGGCGGTGCTACCTCGAGTACTGTGATCCCCGCGAACCAGCGCGCGTCGCCGATGCCGCGGCGGCCGTGGGGCTCGAATGAGCATCCGTCACGAAAGCGCGCATTTGCATGTCAGCGGGCGGGCCTTGTATGCGGACGACATGCCGCTGCCGGCCAATGCGCTGCATGGGGCGTTCGGCCTGAGCACGATTGCGCATGGACGCATTCGCTCGATGGATACTGCTGCGGTGCTGGCCGCAGCCGGTGTCGTCGCGGTGGTCACTGCGAGCGACATTCCCGGGGAGAACAACTACGGCAGTATCCTTCACGACGACCCGATATTCGCTGCCGGCATGGTGCAGTACGTCGGCGCGCCTCTGTTTGCGGTCGCAGCGACCAGCCATGCGGCGGCGCGCAAGGCCGCGGTGCGCGCGCGTATCGACTACGAGCCACTGCCGGCAATTCTCGATATTCGCGCGGCACTTGCCGCGCAGTCGATGGTAGTACCCACAGAGCGCCTCGAACGCGGACGGCCGCAAGAGGTACTGGCGCGGTCACCATTTCGGTTACGGGGCACTGTCCAGATGGGCGGGCAGGATCACTTCTATCTCGAAGGGCAGATCGCCATCGCAATTCCGCAAGAGGATGGCGGAATGCTGCTGATCAGCTCGACGCAGCACCCGTCTGAAATACAGCAGATCGTTGCGCACGCGCTCGCGAGAAGCGCAAACCAAGTTGTCGTGCAATGCCGGCGCATGGGTGGCGGTTTTGGCGGCAAGGAGACGCAACCGGCGCTGATTGCGGCAGCTGCTGCGATAATGGCCCACAAGACCGGGCGCCCGGTGAAGCTGCGCCTAGATCGAGATACGGACATGCTGATGACCGGCAAGCGACACGACTTCCTCGCGGACTACGAAGTCGGCTTCGATGCCACGGGAAGAATTCTCGGACTGACCGTGTTGTTGGCTGCGCGGTGCGGCTATTCCGCCGACCTGTCCGGGCCGGTGAACGATCGCGCGATGTTGCACATCGATAATGCGTACTTCCTGGAAAACGTCTCGATCGTCTCATATCGCTGTAAGACACACACGGTCTCGAATACCGCGTTCCGGGGATTTGGCGGTCCGCAGGGAATGGTGGTGATTGAACAGATCATTGATTCCATTGCGCGAACGCTGGGCCTCGATCCGCTGGAAGTACGGCAGCGAAATTTTTATGGTGGACCTTCCCGCAACATCACCCATTACGGGCAAACCATCGAAGATGACATCATTCCGCACATGGTGGAACGTCTCGCAAGCAGCAGCAAGTACTACGAACGTCGAGCGCAGATTGCGCAGTGGAACAAGCAGCATCGGATCATCAAGCGGGGTATCGCCCTCACCCCCGTGAAGTTCGGCATCGCCTTCACCGCCACCATGTGGAACAGGGCGGGAGCGCTTGTGCATGTCTATAACGATGGCACCGTGCTCTTGAACCACGGTGGCACCGAAATGGGACAGGGTTTGTACACGAAAGTGGCGCAGATCGTCGCCCGTGAGCTTGGGCTGCCTCTGACGGCTGTTCGAGTTTCGGCGGCGGACACCGCCAAGGTTCCCAATACCTCGGCGAGTGCGGCCTCGTCGTCCACGGACCTCAATGGGAAGGCTGCACAGGCGGCGGCGCAGGCGATTCGCGCGAGGTTGGCGCGGGTTGCGGCCGAAACCTGCGGCGTTGACATAGCAATGGTTGACTTTCGGGACGGGCGGGTGTTCGCGGGACAGCGCTGCTTCACGTTTGCCGAGGTCGTGCAATTGGCAAACGCCGCGCGCATTTCTCTGTCGTCGACCGGTTACTACCGTACGCCGAAAATCGGCTGGGACAGGACGAAATGGCAGGGACGACCGTTCCTCTATTACGCCTGTGGCGCGGCAGTCAGCGAAGTCGCCGTCGATGTACTCACCGGTGAAACACAGCTGCTGCGCGTAGATATCCTGCATGATGTAGGCAGCTCGGTGAACCCGGAGATAGATCTGGGGCAGATCGAAGGAGGATATCTTCAGGGAGTGGGATGGTTGACATCTGAGGAATTGTGGTGGAATTCCGCCGGCGAGCTGCGGACGCATGCGCCGTCGACGTACAAGATACCCACAGCGCGAGACTGGCCGCCGCGTTTCAGCGTAGAGCTGCTTGACGGCCAGCCGAATCGAGAAGACACGATTTATCGTTCCAAGGCGGTGGGCGAGCCGCCGCTGATGCTGTCCATTTCCGCCCTGCTTGCCATTCGCGACGCTGTGGCAAGCTGCGGGCCGGATGGCAGAGCAGGTGAACTCATCGCACCCGCAACCCCGGAGGCGGTGTTGCGCACGCTGGCGGCACTGGGCACTGATGCGGGGGCGCACCTGGAGACCTCGAGTGCAGCCCAAACGCAATTGTGAGCGCAGCTACCTGAGCGGCGGGCAGGGCGGTCGGTTGCCTCGCGATTGGGTGGCGGCGCTGATCGATCTGCTGCAGCACGAGCCCGCGATGGTGCGCGTGGTCGTTGCCGACACGCGCGGCTCCACCCCGCAGGAGCGAGGTGCGGTCATGCTCGTCGGCGGGAATCTCTCCGTGGGAACTATTGGGGGCGGCCGGCTGGAATGGGAGGCCATTGCGGCGGCGCGCGCGTTGCTCGGGGACACGCGCTGGGCCGGGCGGCTTCATAAATCCGTTCTCGGTCCGGATCTGGGCCAGTGTTGCGGCGGAGTCGTGTCCACATGGATGGATCGATTCACGCCGGCGGACTTGGCTCTGCTGCATGCGGCGGCGGCAGCGGCTGCGACCGGTCCCACCGTCTTGGTGAGTACTCTGAGCGAGGACCATGTGGAGCGCCAGCTGTTGTCTGCGTCAGGCGATGTCGAGCCGCCGAGGGCGGATTTATCGACAGTAGTGCGAGCTGATGGTGCTCGGCGCCTGGTTTTGCGTGAGCGTCTGGACAGGAACTTCTGCGCTGTCTGGCTCTACGGAGCCGGACACGTGGGTCGGGCGGTCGCCAGAATTCTCGTCGATCTGCCCGTGAGCATGACCTGGATCGACTCCCGACCCGAGCTGGGAGCCATTGCGGGAGTTCGCCATGAGCCGGACCCAGTGAGCAGTGTTTCGCAGGCGCCGGCCGGGGCATATATCCTGGTGATGACGCACAGTCATCAGCTGGATTTTGCATTGTGTCATGCGGCGCTACGGCGCGGGGATTTCTCCTGGCTGGGCCTCATCGGCTCGCAGAGCAAGTCAGCGCGCTTTCGTTCTCGCTTACGGCGGTTGGGTATGGATGCCGGCGTAGTCGCGCGATTGGTGTGTCCTATCGGGATCGAGGGGATCACGGGCAAGTGGCCTGCGACCATTGCCTTGGCCGTGGCCGCGCAGATCATGCGTGAGGTGTCCACTGCGGCTGCGCGTTCGCCCGCCGGCATCGCTTTGGGGCTCGCCGCCTGTGCGCAGGAAACCTGCTGCACCTGTGCACATGCCGGAACCGAGGTGGCGTCGTGACGAATTATCTTTCCAACTATTTTTTCGAATGGTCCGAGCTGCTGGTTCTCTGGCTGCACATCATCGCGGGTATCGCCTGGATCGGCGCCTCCTTTTACTTCGTATGGCTCGATGACCATCTTGAGCCCGTCAGCGGACCGGAACCCGGCGATCCGGGGGTCGCAGGTGAATTGTGGGCCGTGCACGGCGGCGGGTTTTATCGCTCGCGCAAGTACCGAGTTGCCCCCGAGAAGTTGCCGCCGACATTGCATTGGTTCTATTGGGAGGCGTACACAACCTGGATCTCCGGATTCGCCATGCTGTGTCTGCTGTACTTTCGCGACGCGGACATCTACCTGATAGATCCGGCGGTCATGGCACTGTCGAGGCTTGCGGCGATCGGTATAGCGGTGGGGGTCATCGCCGCGAACTGGATCGTCTACGACGGCATGTGTCGGTCCGTGCTCGGCCGAAAGCCGAAATTGCTTGCCGTGGCGATCGCGCTCATGACCGTGCTGGATGCCTGGGGTTTGTGTCACGTGTTCAGTGGCCGGGGCGCGTTCATGGTGTTCGGCGCCTCGTTGGGCACCATCATGGTAGCCAACGTGCTGTTCGTAATCATCCCGGGGCAGCGCGAACTCGTACGTGCCAAGCAAGAGGGGCGCGAGGTCGATCCCGTGCCGGGTCTGAAGGGGAAGCAGCGCTCCCGCCACAATACCTATTTCACGCTCCCGGTCCTGTTCGCGATGATCAGCAATCATTTTGCCATGACCTATGGTGCTCGCGAGAATTGGTTGGTTCTGCTGGCCATGAGTTTTGCCGGCGCCTGCATTCGCGGCTGGTTCGTTGCGCGGCACAAGCCCGAGGGCCGCCGCGGGCTGAAGGCCGCGCTGCCTGCGGCGTTCGCGGCAGTGACGCTAGTGTGTCTGATCGCGGCGCTGGCACCGACGGAGCGCGCGCTCGGCGCGCGCCCGAGCGCGGCGGCCCCCGTTCTGGCAGGCAGCGCGATCATGACGATCGTGAAGCAGCGCTGCGCACCGTGTCACAGCGATAGGCCGGCGGCGAAATTCGGCTTCGCTTCCCCGCCCCATGGGATAGTGTTTGCCAATTTGCATGACCTGCGTATGCGGCGGGCCGAGGTGCGGGAAATGCTCTCGAGCGATACCATGCCCCCGGGTAACGTTACCGGTCTTACGAACAAGGAGCGGGCGGAAATATTGAGGTGGATTGCCCAGCGAGCGCGAAAATGATTACCCTCGAGGCACTCAACAGCATGCCGGCCAGTCAATTCGCGGCTGTTCTCGGCGGCGTGTTCGAGCACTCGCCTTGGGTTGCCGAGCGTGCCGCAACCACACGACCGTTCGCGTCCCGCGAGCACCTGCTGCACGCAATGCTCGCGGTCGTCGCGACCGCCTCTCTCGATGAGCAGATGAGGTTAATTTGTGCGCATCCGGATCTCGGCGCGGGTGGACGCAGGAAAGAGCAACTGACGGATGCGTCCGCGCGAGAACAGAAGCGCGCGGGGCTCGACGCCTGCAGTCATGAGGAATTCGCGGAACTGCTCCAGCTCAATAAGACGTATGTCGAGAAATTTTCATTTCCATTCATCCTGTCCGTCCGGGGGCATGATCCCCGCTCCATAATCGCCAATTGCAAGAGTCGGCTGGACAATGATGCCGAGGTTGAACGGCATACGGCATTGCTTCAGATCGGGCTGATTGCGGGTCATCGGTTGGCTGAACTGTTGGACTAGCGTCTAGCGCCACGGTCATGGTGTCACCGCAATCCCGGGAACACGCGCGGCGCGGCGCGCGGGCCCGGGTGTTCACGCTGTTGTCGTGACGAGAATGGGCGTCTCGAGCTGGTGTTGGTCGCAATTCGCCCCGGGACCGCTGCGATCGATGACCAGGAATTGACTCACGACACCGAGTGCGAGCAACGCGTGATGCCATGTGTTGCGGTGATAGCTGACTCCCTGATTTCCCGCGGCGCGAAATGCGCGAATCTGCCCCGGCGAGTTGTGCCCACTGTCATACGCAACGACAACCAGGAACGGACGTTCGCCAAGGGGGTAGAACGCCTGACTTGACAGGGGATGACGTTCCAAGGTTCGTACCTCGTGAGGCAGGGCGCGAGGCATGGCCTTGAAAATGCTGATCATCGGACGGCTGCCGTCGGCCACTATGTCAATGGGCGCGAGATCATCGAAGCGCTCGCAGGTATTCTCGTTGATGAATCGCGGCTGATGCCCGGCAGTCTCGATGACGTGGCCAAAGGGCGCGAATGCGGCGGCGCTCAACGGCTCTGCCTCGAGTAAAGTGGCTGCCGGCATGAAGTCACGGTCCGTGCGGATGACCGAACACTCTGATTCGACTCACGCCGCCGTCCGGATGGATATTTATCCGCAGGTGTGAGATCGGTCCAAAATCGTGCAGCGCGGATTGAAAGCGGTGCTCGCGGTCCGGGTTGAGCAATTGCGGCTCCAGGAGCGGAGCCCAATACATTGACTGCATGACCGCATGGGCATCGAATTCCTCTTGCAGCAAGGCACCCTGGATGGAAACTTGGTGAGGGAAGTTGCCCTTGAAGTGAGCGGTATCGATGTCGATGTGGTGAATTCGCCCGCTGTGCCCAAGTTGCAAAATGAGCCAGTCGAATCCGGGCTCGCGACGCCGGCGTGTTTCCCATCCATCGGCCATGCTGGTGGCCCGGCCCGGCAACAGGACATTGTGCATCGACCCATAGTGTTCGTCGCTGCACGCCAGGGCGCGGCCGCCGTGCAGCGCGGCGGCCAAATCGATCGGGGCGGAGTCGACCGTCGGCTCAGTCCAGTCGAACACAATGCGCCCATAAGCGCGGAATCGCGCCACCCCGCCGTCCGGAAAAATATTGAGCTTCAGATGGGTCCAGACACCTGGAGAAGACAGCGCAAACACATTGTGCTGATTGCCGACAAGCGCGGTCTGCGGCAGCAACACCGTCCAGTCCGTCTTGAGATCGGGCGGATGTTCCGTACGGCAGGCCTGCACCGACGCCAATGGCGGGTAATTCCCCGTGAAATGGCGCGTATCGATGTCAAGAGCGGCGAGTGTGGCCGGTGCGGCGAGCTGGACGATGCAATAATCGTGCGCCTGGTCTCGGCGGCGGCGCGACTCCCAGCCGTCCATCCATTTCCCATGATCGTCATACACCCCCTCACGCCATATCGGTTCGGCGGGCTTCAGCATCCGCTCCTTGGGAGCAAAGAAGTCATCCGTGGCGAAAAGTGCGCTAGCGCCGAGGCGTTCGTCGGCTATATTGATGAAGCGCTTGCACAACTCGATGTCAGTGCTCATGACGGCAAGGAAAACGGATGAGTGGCAAGCCAGTGGCGCGCAATGTCCAGGCGCGTGCAGATCCAGACATGGCGGTGCTCCAGGACGTAATCCAAAAATCGCTCCAGGAAGGCAATGCGCGCCGGGCGTCCAATAATGCGACAGTGAAGTCCCACCGACAGCATCTTGGGTGCATTCAAACCGTCAGGATCGCCTTCGCGATAGAGCGTGTCGAAAGCTGAGCGGAGGTGAGCCAAGAACTGCTCACCTGAGCTGAAACCTGGCGCCGTCGCGAAGCGCATGTCGTTGGTATCGAGTGTGTAGGGCACAATGAGGTGCGGCACCGTTCCGGCCGTGGTATGCACTTGCGTCCAGTACGGCAGATCATCGGCATATGAATCGGAGTCGTACAGAAGTCCGCCATGTTCCACAAGCAATCGCCTGGTATTCGGACTGTCTCGCCCGGTGTACCAGCCGGCAGGCATGGTCCCAAACACATCGCGCAGAATTGCGAGCGCCTCGGCCATATGGGCGCGCTCGGTTGCCTCGTCCAGCAACTGATAACTGATCCAGCGCAGGCCGTGACAGGCGATTTCGTGACCCAGTTCGCGCAATGCAGCGGCAACCTCAGAGTTACGCCGAATGGCTGTGGCGACGGCGAAAATCGTCAGCGGCAGCTTGCGTTGCTCGAAGGCTCTAAGTACACGCCAGATTCCGGCTCGCGACCCGTACTCGTAGAGAGATTCCATGCTCATGTGCCGCATGGGGAAAGACTGGGCGTGCGCGATCTCCGATAGAAACGTCTCCGAGCCCGGATCACCGTCGAGCACTGAATTCTCGGCTCCTTCTTCGTAATTCAACACGAATTGAACGGCAACTCGGGCGTTGCCGGGCCAGCCGGGGGCGGGGTATCGCCGACCGTAGCCAACGAGATCGCGAGGATATGGGCTCTTTGATGTCATTGCGTAGAATCCATGCTCAGACCGGCGGGCGTTCTGTTCACGAAAGAGAACGCTCCGGCCGGTAATTCAGAACATGAGGGGAAGTTCCCCGTCCGCGTGTCATGGATGCCTTGTTGACGCCTTTTTGCATAGTATCGCACTCGCGCGCATGCACGCCAAAAAGCGCGCTTGCCGCTCATCATGAGGATCCCGGGGGGATCGACGCGAGGTGATGGCACGGGCCTCGGTCGAGACTGCTCCGGTCGCTTAACGGGAATCGGCCAGGCGTCTGCCTGGGGCAGGCGCAAACGAGGCGCTCGGATGGCGGCGAGATGGACGGGAGGATCAAGGTTCGGGCAGCGGCACGAGTTCAGCTCATCGCGGTTGGGAGCCGTAAAATCGGTCGCCGCTCCTCGGCGTTGATGGGGACTGAAATCCGCCGCCTTATGCAAATCGAGACGTTTTGCGGGTCCTGGCATGGCCTTTGCTTGGCCAGGGCGGCTTATTCGGTTGAGGCTGCGCCTGGGTGGCCGGGTGTGGCTCGCCAGAAGCCCTCGTATTCAGCCGCCATGCCGAGCAACAACCCCGTGCGCCTTGCCCGCGGAATCGATGGATCTTCCGCTCGTGCCGACGGGCGGTCGCGCTGGCCGCGGGAGCACGCATGTTCGGGCCTGAGATCGGCTGGAGAATGGGCGCTCGATCCTATACCGTGAGATCGATTCCGGGATCATGCGGCACGATAGGTTCGGTGGCGCCGCAATGAACACCGTCGGGTCGGGGGCGGCGGCGAACGGGTCCGGGCGGGCCGGTGAGGGCGCATCGCACCGCGCAGTCATTGGTGGGTTTGCACGCACCCGGCAGCCGCCTGCGGTGGATGCGCGCAGGTCGCTCCTTTGGCACTGGAGCGGGTAACGGCGGGACGTTTATCCGGGTAGCGCAATCGCGGTAGAAAGGGGCAGGTAGCAATGCGGGAGTCAGCGCTATGTTAGAACGAGCAGCGCACTATTTTGAGGAGGTGGGTCGTAGCGGATCCATTCGCAAGGCTGCCGAACGGTTGCACATCGCCCCGTCAGCGGTGGATCGTCAGATCTTGCGGCTCGAGGCGCGGATTGGCGCGCCGTTATTTGACCGGCTTCCGCAGGGGCTGCGTATGACCGCCGCCGGGGAGCTGCTGCTCGAGACGATACGCCGCTGGAAGCGCGAATATGAGAGCCTGCAGGTGCAAATCAGAGACCTGCAGGGGTTGTACTGCGGTGAAGTCGCGGTGGCTCTGGTCGAGGGCGCAATGGACTTCATGACTGATGCCCTGCATGGATTGCGAACGCGATACCCGGGCATCGTCTATCGGCTGCACATTGCCGGGCATAGCGCCGTGACGGAATCCATCCTGAGTGGTACATATGAGGTGGGCGTGACCTTCAATCCCCCGGTGTCGAGCGCCCTGCGGATTGAGCGCAGAATCATCTATCGGATCGGGGCCGTCGTGACTCCGGATCATCCGCTCGCCAAGCACCGGGAGGTGACGTTCGATGAATGCCTGCAGTGGGGCTTTGTGGTCCCTGACGAGACAATCTCGATTCGTCCGGTCCTTGAGCGTGTATGGCGGATGTCCATGGACGGGCCGCTGCGCGAGAACGCGGCTACAAACAGCATCGCGCTGCTGAAGTCGATGGTAAAGGGCGGCGTGGGCGTGGGTATTCTCACCGGGCTCGACGTTCTTACCGAGGTGAAGACCGGAGAGCTGAAGTTCATTCCGCTTGCCTATCCCAGGATTCCCGTGTCGGAGCTTGCCCTCGTGGTTCAATCGAGCCGCACGCTCTCGGCCGCCGCGTCCAAGTTTGTGCAGCATATCTGCGCGGCGATGGCGGAAGCGGAGCTTGCCCTGACTGGACGTGCAGGTCCCCAAGCCACGCAATGAACTTCTCGCGGTCAGCTTCGCGAAGAACGTGTGCCCCCCCGGAAGGGCACCGCTGCGGCGCCATGCGGCTCCGGCTCGCGGCCAGATGCGGTCGGACTTTCCAGCCTGAGACGCCCACTTCAGTTTGTTGCAGCTCGAGCATCCGGCGCGCTCGGCGGCGGTGCGAGCGCGTGCCGTTATGCGCCCTTTTGGTGCGTCCGTGTCAGCTTCGAATTGACGTACTGACCGAGGAAGATCGACCCGAGATCGTCGCGCCTATCGGCGATTATGCGCGCTTGCGCCCTGGGCACAAGCGCGCCATCCTACAAGCAATGACATTGCGAATTCATTGCTGGGCTTGCCACTCGGATCGCCCTGATGGCCCCAGGGTCCAGGGTGACGGCGCAAGCGCAATAGTACTGAGCAATGCCGGTGTGCCCCATTATTGTGCGCTCTGATTCTGTGGCGTCTTTGCAGCGCGCGCGCGGCAGCCTGCGGATGCGTATTGCCCGCCGTGGGCTGAACTCGGTCCTGGCGGACCTGTATCAGGAGGGTTGCCTCAAGGCGAGGTTTCCCCGCACGCCGCCGGGGGCGCCGGTAAGCGTGGTGTTGCTGAACACTGCTGGGGGCGTCGTGCCCGGCGATCGGCTCGATCAGTCCGTCAGCCTCGAATCGGGCACGAAAGCGAGCGTGGTTTCCGTTGGGGCGGAGCGGTTTTATCGCGGTCGGCCGGGCGATACACCGGCGCACGTGCGCACGGCGATCAATGTGGGTGCGGGGGCGGTACTGGAATGGCTGCCGCAGGAGTCGATCCTGTTTGACGCGACGGCGTTGGACCGGACGCTGGTGATCGAGCTCGAAGATACCGCGCAATTGCTTTTGGTCGAAGCGCTGCTGTTCGGCCGCGCTGCAATGGGCGAGTCGCTACAGTGGATTCGGTTGGTGGACCGGTTGCGCATTCGGCGGGCGGGAAGGCTGGTGTGGCAGGATGCGGTGCGGCTCTGCGGTGATGCGGCCACATTGCTGCAGCATGCGGCAATCGGTGCTGGAGCGGGAGCGATGGCAGGAATCCTCTTTGTTGCGCCGGAGGCAATGGCACAGCTCGAGCCATTACGCAAGGCGCTGGCGGCGGAGAGTTGCGACGCCGGGGTAACCTTCCGGGACGGTGTGTTGTTCGCACGGGTGCTGGCGCGCGACGGGGCCGCGCTGCGCGCGAGCATCGCGGCGGCGCTCGCGGTGCTCAGAGCCGAGACGGGACTCCCGCGTAACTGGTGTTGCTAACACGTGTGTAATAGCATTGGCTGCGACAATATGAACTGGCTCTTGGTCCGGGCGCGGAGAAGACGATGCACTTGACGCCACATGAGAAAGACAAGCTGCTGATAGCGACCGCCGCGATGGTTGCACGTCGGCGGCGAGAGCGCGGGGTGAAATTGAATCATCCCGAGGCGGTGGCGCTGATCAGCGATTTCGTCCTCGAAGGGGCCCGGGATGGCCGGACAGTGGCCGATCTGATGGCAGCCGGTGCTTCCGTGCTGACACGGGCGGAGGTGATGGAGGGGGTTGCGGAGATGATCCGTGACGTGCAAGTGGAGGCAACTTTTCCGGACGGTACCAAGCTGGTCACCGTGCATAGCCCAATTCGTTGATGCTCGCAACGCTGCTGCGCGTCGCGCACATTTGGGTCCAAAAGGAGGACAAGCTTATGACTCCAGGTGAGATTGTTTGCGCCGAAGGCGTTATCGAGTTCAATGCGGGACTTCCCCGCCTCACGCTCGAGGTGGCCAACACTGGTGATCGACCGATCCAGATCGGCAGTCATTTTCATTTTGCGGAAACGAATCCGGCACTCGTTTTCGATCGCGAGCAATCTCGCGGCATGCGGCTCGACGTCCCGGCGGGCACGGCTGTGCGTTTCGAACCTGGCCAGAAGCGCCGGGTGACGCTGGTTCCCTATCGCGGTGCGCGCAGCGTGCAGGGCTTTCGCGGTGCGATCATGGGCAGGCTGGAGGACTGAACGATGGCGCATCTGCCCCGTATGGCCTATGCCGACATGTTCGGGCCTACGACGGGCGACCGCGTCCGACTAGCCGATACGGAGTTGTTCGTCGAGGTCGAGGCGGACCACACTGTCTATGGAGAAGAGGTCACGTTTGGCGGCGGCAAGGTTATCCGTGACGGCATGGGCCAGTCGCAAGTGAGCAACGCCGACGGGGCCGCCGACACCGTCATCACCAACGCGCTCATCATCGATTATTGGGGTATCGTGAAGGCCGACGTCGGCATTTCCCACGGCCGGATCGCGGCGATCGGCAAAGCCGGCAACCCCGACGTGCAGCCTGGCGTGACCATCATCATTGGGCCGGGGACGGAAATCATCGCTGGCGAGGGCAAGATCCTCACCGCTGGCGGGTTCGATGCGCATATCCACTTCATCTGCCCGCAACAGGTGGACGATGCCATCGCATCGGGCATCACCACCATGCTCGGCGGCGGCACCGGACCGGCGACCGGCACCGCCGCCACCACCTGCACGCCCGGGCCGTTCCATCTCGCCCGCATGTTGCAGGCCGCAGAAGGCTTGCCGGTCAATCTCGGCTTCTCCGGCAAGGGCAACGCGTCGCGCCCGGAGGCACTCGAGGAAATGGTGCGCGCCGGGGCAGTGGCATTAAAGCTGCACGAGGATTGGGGCACAACGCCGGCGGCAATCGATTGCTGCCTCGAAGTCGCCGACCGGTTTGACGTGCAGGTGACGATCCATACGGATACGTTGAACGAATCCGGGTTTCTCGAGGAAACCGTCGCCGCCTTGAAGGGGCGCACGATTCACGCCTATCACACCGAGGGCGCTGGCGGCGGGCACGCGCCGGACATCATACGCGTTGCAGCGCTGCCTAACGTTCTGCCGAGTTCAACGAACCCGACGCGACCGTATACACGCAATACGATCGATGAGCACCTGGACATGCTCATGGTGTGCCATCATCTCAATGGTGCGATCCCGGAGGATATCGCCTTCGCCGAGAGTCGTATTCGGCGCGAAACGATCGCGGCGGAAGACATCCTGCACGATCTCGGCGCGCTCTCCATGATTTCCTCCGACAGCCAGGCGATGGGCCGGGTCGGCGAGGTCATCTTGCGCACCTGGCAGACCGCTCATAAGATGAAAATACAGCGCGGCCTGCTGCCCGGAGATACCACTGCGGACAACAACAGAGTCAAGCGCTACATCGCAAAATACACGATAAATCCCGCGATCGCGCACGGGGTGAGTGCGCATGTCGGCTCCGTTGAGGCTGGCAAGCTGGCCGATCTAGTGCTGTGGAACCCGGCATTCTTCGGAGTGAAGCCTGAGCTCGTATTGAAGGCAGGCAGCATCGCCCTGGCCTCGATGGGCGATCCCAATGGGTCAATTCCCACCCCGCAACCGGTCCATTACCGGCCGATGTTCGCGGGCTATGGACGCGCGCTGATACATTCGTCGCTGCTGTTCGTGTCGGGCGCGGCGCTTGACGCGGAAATCGGCCGGCGTCTCGGCCTTTCCCGACAGCTCGTGGCGGTGTCCGATACGCGCGGCGGAATCGGCAAAAGATCGATGATACACAACAATGCGATGCCGCATATCGAGGTCGACCCTGAAACGTACGAGGTGCGCGCGGACGGGGAGCTGCTGACTTGCGCACCGGCGGAGGTGCTGCCCATGGCGCAGCGATACTTTCTGTTTTGATGGACGAATATATTCCCATAGCCCGCCAGGTGCTGCGCGCCGGAGCTTGGCCGGAAGATAAGATGGCCGGCACGGTTCGGCTCGATTATCAAGGCCGGCAACGGCGGCGGCGCCGTCTCGTAACCGAGGACGGTCGAGCATTTGTGCTCGATCTGGCAGAGCCAATGCAACTCGCGGACGGAGATGCTCTGGTCCTCGAGCACGGCGCGCTCATCCGGGTGGCGGCGGAGCGCGAGTCATTGCTCCACATCCACACTCATGACCAGATGACTCTGATGCGGATCATATGGCACCTCGGTAATCGGCATCTGCCGGTGGAGATCGTCGGCGGGGGACTGCGCACGCCGGCGGATCACGTGATTGCGAGAATGGTGGAAACGTTGGGGGCGCACGTGCAGGTGATCCAGGCGGTATTCACGCCCGAAGCGGGCGCATATGCGCTCGAGGGAGCCGCGCAAAATCATGCGGCGCACACTCACCACGAAGAAGGCCATCAGCAGGAGTTTCACCGTGATGACTGAACCCGCTCTGATGCGCCTCTTGATCTGGCTTTCTCCGGCCTTTCCCACCGGTGGGTTTGCGTATTCACAGGGGCTCGAATGGGCCGTCAGGACCGGCGACGTGCGCTGCGGAGCGAGTGTCGGCGCCTGGCTCACGGATCATTTTCGCCATGGAGTCGGTTTCGGCGAGGCCATGTTGTTGCGGGCGGCATATCGCGCGGGAGCTGACCCTGGTCGGTTGGCGCAATTGGCGGAGCTGGCGTTAGCGGCCAGCATGGCGCGCGAGCGCGCAGAGGAGACTCTGGCGCAAGGTGTGGCGTTCACCCGCGCGGCGCAGCCGTGGCGACCGGCATGGATTGGCGAGACGCTACCTTATCCGGTTGCCGTTGGCGCGCTTGCGGCGGCGCATCAGGCCGGAGAGGATGCGACATGCTTGGCGTTTCTCACCGCGCAGGCCGCCGCCCTGGTTTCCGCTGCTGTGCGGCTGGTGCCATTGGGTCAGAGCACGGGAGTCGCGGCACTCGCCGGGCTGGAACCGGTGTTAATTGAGGCAGCGGAACAGGCGCGCTCGAGTTCTCTTGACGATTTGGGGGGGTGCGGCTTTCGCGCCGAAATCGCCTCCATGTGCCACGAAACACAGGAAATCCGGCTATTTCGCTCATGAGACATCGGCGGCAGGGCACAAACGGCGAGAAGAGGACGGTATGAACTCACGATGCATCAGCTCACACGGACCGTTGCGGGTCGGGATTGGTGGTCCGGTTGGGGCGGGCAAGACAGCGCTGATGGATGGGCTGTGCCGGACCTTTCGCAACAGCCATGAGATCGCGGCGATCACTAATGACATCTATACGAAGGAAGACGCGCAATTCCTCCTGCGCTCGAAAGCGCTTGCACCGGAGCGCATCATGGGTATCGAGACCGGTGGCTGCCCCCATACGGCTATCCGCGAGGATGCCTCGATCAACCTTGCGGGCATCGCGCAGATGCGCCACCGCTTCCCGACGCTCGACCTTATTCTCATTGAAAGCGGGGGCGACAATCTCGCCGCGACCTTCAGTCCGGAGCTGGCCGACCTTACGCTGTATGTCATCGACGTCGCGGCAGGCGATAAGATTCCCCGCAAAGGCGGACCTGGAATCACGCGCAGCGACCTGCTGATCATCAA